>JBCCHH010000188.1:0-4489 GCA_039028855.1 Pseudomonadota bacterium
ATGCAAACGGGCCGTTGTACGTTGCGGCGTCGCGTTTGCTGGTTTACGTCATCCGCAGTTCCCCATCCGGCGACCGCGGGGCTCAAAATGGCCCATCGGCAACCCCGCCGGACGTGACGGAATGCGTGTGAATTTTGATTTTTTTAGCCTTGTGACCGATAAATCTTTTCGATTATAGCGGGTTATTTGGGTTTGGGGCAATAGATATACTCGTAATTTTGCCGTTTGTAAGTCGATTCGCGTTGAGATGTTGCTTTTGGGTGTTCATTGAACATTGGCGAATACATCAGCATTCATCAAATGAACCGTTCCGCTAGAATGTCGGCAATGCCGGGGTTGGACGATTTCCGGTAACCTCCTGATGCCATCAACAACAGCAGCCGGGCCCGATCATGACTGATGCTACGACCTCTTCAAACCACCGATTCCAACTCGCCAACGCCGTGCGCGCGCTTTCGATGGATGCCGTACAGCGCGCCAATTCGGGTCATCCGGGCATGCCGATGGGTATGGCTGATATTGCCGAGGTGCTGTTTAACAGCCATTTGAAGCATAATCCGGCCAATCCGGACTGGTGGGATCGGGACCGCTTTGTTGTATCCAACGGCCATGGTTCGATGCTGCTGTATTCGGTGTTGCATTTGAGTGGCTATGACCTCTCGATTGATGATTTGAAAAATTTCCGTCAACTGCATTCGCCGACGCCGGGGCATCCAGAATACGGCGAGGCACCCGGAGTAGAAACCACGACTGGTCCGCTCGGACAGGGCCTGGCCAATGCGGTCGGCATGGCGCTGGCCGAGAAGCTGCTGGCCGCGCGCTTCAATCGCGACGGTCACGAACTGGTCGATCACACCACCTGGGTGTTCAGCGGCGACGGTTGCCTGATGGAAGGCGTATCGCACGAGGCCTGCTCGCTGGCCGGCACCTGGGGTCTGGGCAAGCTGATCGTGTTCTACGACGACAACGGCATTTCGATCGACGGCGAAACCGACGGTTGGTTCACTGACAATACGCCGGCGCGCTTTCAGGCCTATGGCTGGCAGGTGATTGAGGCCGTTGACGGGCACAATGCCGAAGCGATCGACCAGGCCATCCGGCAGGCCAAGCAGGATAGTCAGCGCCCAACGCTGATCTGCTGCAAAACCACCATCGGCTTCGGTTCGCCAAACAAAGCCGGCACAGCCGACACCCATGGTGCGCCGCTCGGCGATGAGGAAATTGCCGCCACGCGTGGGCAAATCGGCTGGCCGCATGCGCCGTTCGAAGTGCCCGATGACATTCGCGCCGGCTGGGATGCCCGCGAATCGGGTGCTGCGGCCGAGCAGGCCTGGAATCAACGCTGGCTGCAATATCAGGCTGCATACCCTGAGCCTGCAGCCGAGTTCGAGCGGCGTATGCAGGGCCATCTGCCGGACGATTTTGCCGAACAGGCCGAACGTATCATCAGCCAAATGCAGGCCGATGACAGCAAAGTCGCCACGCGCAAGGCATCGGGCATGAATCTTGAAGCATTCGGTCCAGCATTACCCGAATTGCTCGGCGGCTCGGCCGACCTGACCGGCTCGAACAATACGAAATGGTCGGGCAGCGTTGACATCATGGATGATGCGGCCAACGGTAACTACATCTACTATGGCGTACGCGAATTCGGCATGACCGCGATTGCCAACGGCATCGATCTGCACGGTGGTTTCATTCCTTACACCGTCACCTTCCTGGTATTTTCCGATTATGCGCGCAACGCCGTGCGCATGTCGGCCCTGATTCCGACCGGCGCCATTCATGTCTACACGCACGATTCGATCGGTTTGGGTGAAGACGGACCGACCCATCAGCCGATCGAACACCTGGCCAGTTTGCGCATAATTCCAAATTTGCAGGTCTGGCGCCCGGCTGACAAGGTGGAAACCGCCGTTGCCTGGAAGGCCGCGCTTGAGCGACGCAGTGGCCCAACGGCCTTGATATTAACGCGTCAGGGTTTGCCGCACCAGTCGCGCAGTAGTGATCAAATCAATGCGATTGAGCGTGGTGGTTATGTGTTGATTGACCCCGAAAGTGGCCCGCCGCAGGCTATTTTGATTGCCACGGGCTCGGAAGTCTGCCTGGCGGTCGAGGCAGCCGCCATTTTGGCTCAGGAAGGCATTGCTGTGCGTGTCGTATCCATGCCGAACCCGACATTATTCAGTCAGCAAGAAGCCGGATGGCGCGAATCAGTGCTACCGCAAGCGATCACCGCACGTGTGGTGATCGAGGCAGGCGTGAGCCATTTTTGGCATCGCTTCGTTGGCGAGCGTGGCCAGATTGTCGGTATCGACCGCTTCGGCGGCTCGGCTCCAGCCGGACAGTTATTCGAGCAGTTTGGCTTTACCGCGGCTAATCTGGCGTCTCGGCTCAGAGATATTAAGGATTAATTAAGCAAGTGCCTAAAAATAGGGATCTTGATGAAATGTGTCGGATTTATTAAGGCCTGATTGTGCCGTGAAATCGGCCCTACATCTCCTTTAAATCAGCAAAAACACATACTTTTCAAACAATTAAAATCCGAAAATAGTGTTTTCCGAGTATTTCACACAGCTTTAACAAAACCTTTTCATTCCGTTTTATCAGTGCTACTATCCGGTACGGGTCTGAAGAAGGCTGGCCAACACGTGTGCAAAACGGACTTTTTTGGGCTCATCGACATGCAGTCGATACATGTATCGAAAGCTTTAAATATAAAACTATGGAGAGTCTTAAGAATGAAAGACAATCGTAATCCACTAGCTTCGGCTATTCGCTACGCCCTCGGCGCCAGCGTTGTAGCCGGCCTGGCCGCCACAGCCGCCCCGGTTGCTGCGCAGGATCAGGACGAAGAAGATGTAGCGGATCTGGGTCGCCAGGAGGTTACCGGCTCGCGCATTAGCCGTGCCGATATCGAAGGCGCGCTGCCCATTACCGTTATTGATCGTGAACAAATTGAATTTTCCGGCCAAAGCAACGTAATGGATCTGCTTCGTGATCTTCCGTTCACTACGGCAGGCTCATTCCGCCCTCAATCGGGTTCAACCGGGCAAAGTTTTGCCGGTGTTAACCTGCGCGGTCTGGGAACGGGTCGTACCCTGATTTTGATCGACGGTCGGCGAGCGCCAACGGCACCGAACATTGGTAATAGCCAAGACGTCCGTTCGGTTCCATTGGCCGCCGTTGAGCGTATCGAAATTCTGTCCGACGGTGCTTCGGCGGTTTATGGTTCTGAAGCCATCGGTGGTGTTATCAACATCATCACGCGTAAAGACTTTACCGGTGCTGAAATCACCGTAGGTATGGGTCGCCCGACGCAGGCAGGTGGTGACACTGAAGAAGCCTCGGCCATCATTGGTGTAGCCGGCGATCGCGGCAACATTATGGTCGGTGTAGCCTATGATGATCGTGACATCATCTTCGCGCGTGATCGTGAATGGTCTCGCGGAGGTAATTCCACCTTCTCGAATAACTTCTTGGATACCGGAGGCGCGTTTCTCGACGTCCCTGGCAGAGGCTCAGCTAACGTCCCAGGTTGTCAAGGACCAGGATTTACCGTCACTGCTACGCGCTGTTTCTATGACTTCACCTTCGTATCAGCAGATGAAGCTGCCAGTCGGAATGAATCATTGTTCACGCGGGCCAACTATGAAGTCAACGATGACTGGAACCTATATCTAAATGCTTCTGTAAGTCGTGTGACATCGTTTGGTCGTTATGCACCAGTGCCTTCCAGCCCCTGGTTAGTTAACGATTTCGGGAGAATCGAACTGCCTATCGGTTCACCCAACCATCCGGCTACAAGGCCCGAAGACGGTGGTTTAAACCCTGATTGGGAGCTGTATCAGGATTTTGCCGATGAAACGCTAACCATGCGTCATCGCTTTGCGGCAAATGGCCCCCGCGATACTTCGACCGATGCACAGTTGTATGATCTGGATATTGGTGCTCAGGGCCGCATTGGTAACTTCGATGTTGACTTCGGCGCACGCCGCACCGAATCGCAGTACACCGAAGTCGGACGAAACTATATCGTTGCAGCGTTGGCACAAGAACAGTTCGATTCCGGCGCTTACAATATTTATGATCCGTTCGGTGTATCTGATGATGTACTGGGTTCATTTACCGCAACCATTGGTCGCGACGCGAATTTCCTAGCCAAGGAATACTATGCTACGGCATCAACCGAACTCTTTGACCTTCCTAACGGTCCCGTTGGCATTGCTTTTGGTGCTGAGTACCGGGAAGAAGACTATCGTGATATTTTTGATGACCTGCAGGCAAATGACAACATCACTGGTTCGTCAGGTAATTCTTCGTTTGGCGGCAGAGAAATTTGGTCAGCCTTCGGTGAGGTTCTGATTCCAGTTTTGGAGAATTTGGAGATTTCTGCGGCCGCACGTTACGATGACTACAGCGACTTCGGTGATGCATTCTCGCCAAAAATAGCTATTCGTTTCCAACCATTGGATAACCTGACCTTCCG
>JBCCHH010000189.1:0-4487 GCA_039028855.1 Pseudomonadota bacterium
GAAGTCAAAACGCTGACCGAGTACGAACACGTTGGCAACAAAGTCACCGCCGCCGCCCGAGCGCGGCAGGTTGTGGCACGCTCCACAGGAACCCGCATCCGGCCCGGAAACGCGGTTCTGGTTGAGCGGAAACACCAACGGTGAATGAGGATCGGATACTGGCGCATCGTTACGCTTCAAATTGGGCCGTCCGGCCCCTTCCTGCACCGTCCAAACTGCATCGAACAAAATCGCACCCTGCCGCATCAGTGCCGGCAACGAGAGTTCAAACTCATCGCCATCTTCGAGCCGCACCGGCACGGATACCTCTTGACCGATCACCGGCGGCGGACCAAAATCACAATCCACCGGAACCCCGATTGTACCCAGCAAAATACAGCGTTTCAGCGTCGGCGACAGATCAGATTGCGCCGAAACCGCCGCTGATACCAGGCTCAAGGCCAGGCAAACACACAGAAAAAGTATACCCACAACCATTCGACGTCGATGATGACGGTTCAAATCACTCATTTCAAAACTCCCTTTGTCGTACTATTGAAACCGCCTGGTGACGGCCTGTTCCTGACCCCATCCCAAACCGGGCAGGTCTATCTTGTAAGTCCCTAATTCATCTTAACGCTGGCCTGCCAAACATTCAAACACTACCGTATTGCATCTTGATGGCAATGATTCATTTACCGTTAAGAACCAGGCCCAATCGCGCCAGACGGTCGAATGCCTGCATTCAAGCAGAGCGCGGTGAGATTAAAGCAATCATATGATTCATCGCCACACTGGCCAGCCCAACACCTCGATAGCAGAACCGGCTAATGCCATGATGCGCGCTACGAACCCGCTGACTGACGTTACGAACGACCGGCACTGCGCTCAGCACCTGAAACGTTTCGTCCGCAATCGCAATATGCACACGCTCGACAATGGCTGCCGTATGCGCAGCGCCGATCGTGGCTGCATCGGCCATTCCCAGCCACCACTCGGCTTGAGTGGCATCCGCAGCCTGAATGCCTTGTGTTTTCATGCCAGCCAGCGCTCCAGTTGCCGACTAACGGTCGGATGATGGGCCAGCGTAACATGTCCAACACCATGAAATGAAGCCTGGCCCTTCCATTGAATATTGTTTGCACCGTTCGCATGTGCGCTGGACGGATGCACCAACCCATCGCCCCAGAGCTGCCGGGCTGGATTGAACCGATTTTTGGCCAGACTCCCGCTCACGGCAAAGTGTTCGGCGCTGGTCAGAAACGGATGCAATGCATCATTATCGGCGCAATCGCGACCCAGATTCTCAATTCCGGCACTTCGGCTTTCGACCACGCCGCCGACCGCACGAGCATAATCGCGCGGCATTGTTCGCATCAACCGTGCCGTGCGTTCGGCACTCTTGGCCAGCCAGGAACCGTCGTGCGGCGTACCGATATACACACACTGCCGAACCTGATCGACCCAGGCCTGATTAGCCTGAACAGCTTGATGACAGGCACTGCGAATCACCAACCCACCCATGCTATGGCCAATCAACACAATACGCTCGATAGCAACCGGCCAGGCAGCTACCAGCGCTTCCATCACAGCATTCAGTTCGGACCCATTGTGGGCAATCGCCATACCTGTGTTGTAGCGAAGGCATAACGGCGTCGCCGGGAGAACCGCCGCCAGATCGGTCGCATAATTCTGACCTGCATGTTCTGGATAGTCCCAAACCGTCTCCGAACCCATCAGACCATGGATCAGGACAATCAACGTAGATTGCGGTGATTGAATCTCGGGCGATTCAGGGTTTACCGCAACACCATCTTGTAGAACCTGCATCGGCAGCGCCAGTGGATTACCGCGTTGGGCCAGCCAGTCGCCATAAAAGCCATTGGCGATAGCATTCATTCGATGCTGGAAACGACGTAAAGGTGACCGCATGGATACGCCCTTGCAAGAGTAATCAGTGTAGCCTGAAAACGGCTGATCGGATCAACGGCCAATCAAAACGTAACTCAACCATTTTTCAACTTTGAATCGCCTCCAACTCCTCGACGGCTTTCAGCACCTCCGTAGTTACCCGCAGTAGCGCAGTAATCAAAGCCATATCGATATCCAGATAGCCTTCGTACTCCGCCATATTTCTTTTCCGATGCGCTTGGTCCAGTATCCGCGAGGATGTCGTAGATAGATTCAACATATGGGGTAAACATTGAAACACCAGATAGCGACGGTCTGATCGAAATCCATGCCAGCGGAGCGCCGCTAACGATAGCGCATGGGCTGCGTTGTAGGCCAAATCAAAACGACTTTCCAGATTTAGCTCCTCGCGCTCAGCATCTTTCAACCGCCGCCGACCCGAAGAAACCAGACCGCCAAACTCAGGCTGGAAAGGTGGCTGTCACCGTAGCTCGCCGATACGAGCCAGATTGTCTAACTTATCTCGGCTCATTCGAAGCACTGAATAGTATTTCATGCCGCCCGGCCAGCACAGCAGGAACAAAACCGGACGTCTGTTGCTTGCGCTGAGCATATTCAGCGGAAGTGTATAGCGTGGGATGAATCGTTCTGCCCAGCTCACGCTCAGCGGGCTGCAAATGCTCAAACACCTCTTCAAGCATCAGCGTATCCGAGACCAGCAGCAGATCAATATCGCTGTCTGCGCGATCCGTGCCCTTGGCGACCGAGCCATACAGCAAGGCAATCTCAATCTGATCCTGAACCGGCTCCAGTGCTTTAGCTATTTGTTCGCCGGGTCTAAGAATTTTTCGGCTGATTGCACAGAGTTCTTCGAAGATTGGCGATTCCGAATTCGCACGATAGCGTTTAAGCCGACCCTGAGTCTGAACCGAAATCAACCCGGAATCGACCAATCGAGCAATCTCGCGCTGCACCGCACCAGAACCCGCACGGGCCAGTCGAATCAACTCACTTAAGGAATATTCACGCTCGGGCTGACCAAACAGCAAACCCAACAACTTCTGACGCGTGCCCGAGAACAGTGCATCGGCCATGCTGGCCGATGCATTCAGATCAGAAAATTCCGAATTCGGCACCGAAATACTCATATTGGGTAATTAAATACCCAAAGTAGGTATTTGCCAAGCGCCGCCAAACTAAGATTTTCCTGCCATCGCCGAAATAGAGATGTTTGCTTAAATATTAAGACGGTATCTGAATCCGGGATTTCACGATGCCTATCGGGTGTTCAACCATATGCTCAGCCGTGGCCACCCACCCGATGATTGGGAAGCACTGCTTGCAGAATCTGAAAACCTGGCCAGTGATTAATCCTGATTCAAGGCTTTAATCGCCGGCAATTCCTTCCCTTCCACATACTCCAAAAACGCCCCACCGGCCGTCGAGATGTAATCGATCCGATCACGCACTTTGAATTTTTCAATCGCGGCAATGGTGTCACCACCGCCGGCCAGGGTGTAGCCTTCGCAGGCGGCGACGGCGTGGGCAATGGATTGCGTGCCGGAGTGGAAGGATTCGAATTCGAACACGCCCAAGGGCCCGTTCCAGAGGACGGTGCCAGCGCCGCGAACGATCTTGGCCAGTTTACCGGCGGTTTCCGGGCCGATATCGAGGATCATTTCGTCTTTATGGATGCGGCTGACGTCGCGCAAAGAGGCATGCGCATCCTGATGGAAGCGTTCGGCGGTCAACACATCGGTCGGTAGCGGAATATCGGCGCCCTTTTCCTTGGCGCGTTGAATCAACTCACGCGCAGTGTCGACCAGATCGGGTTCATGCAGCGATTCGCCGATCTTGTGCCCGGCCGCAGCCAGGAAGGTATTGGCGATGCCACCGCCGACGATGAGCTGATCGACTTTTTCAATCAAGGCTTCGAGCACCTGGAGCTTGCCGGACACTTTGGCGCCGCCGACGATCGCGACCAGCGGCCGTGCCGGGTCGGCCAGCGCTTTATCCAGCGCCGCGACTTCTCTGGCCAGCAGCGGCCCGGCGCAGGCCACTTGCGCATGACGGATGACGCCTTCGGTCGACGCCTGCGCGCGGTGCGAGGTGGCGAAGGCATCCATGACGAACACGTCGCACAGCGCGGCCATTTTGCGCGCCAGTTCGTCGTCGTTGGCTTTTTCGCCTTTCAGAAAACGCACGTTTTCCAGCAACACGAGTTGACCGGGCTGCACCTCAACGCCGTCGATCCAGTCGCGCTGGAGTTCGACCGGCCGCCCGAGCTTTTCAGCCAGCACATCAGCAACGGGCTGCAACGACGCAGCCTCATCAAATTCACCTTCGGTCGGCCGACCCAGATGCGACATCACCATCACCGCAGAATTAGCCTCCAGCGCCTGCCTAAATGTAGGCAGCGAGGCATCGATGCGTGCGCTTGAAGTGACTTCGCCATCGCGCACGGGTACATTGAGATCGGAACGAATCAGCACGCGCTTCGCGTTCAACTCCACCTGATCGAGGGTTTTCATCGGCTAACGTCTCTTGTGGTTGATCTTGATGATTACAGCCGGGCCAATACCGTGGCGGTGTCGATC
>JBCCHH010000190.1:0-4425 GCA_039028855.1 Pseudomonadota bacterium
CTCCAGTTTGGGGTCTTAACGAGCAAACTTTATTTCAAGCTTGCTCGCCCTGTAGAAGCAAAGATCGTGCCAAGTTAAAAATAAGCTTATTAATCAACTGCTTATTTGATCGCGGCATAAAAATCAAACGAATTACCCCATCAAAGTGTCGCTGGTGCGCGACAGCAATTGTTAATGAATCATCAAGCGCTGGTTAGCAGGTCCTCAGCTTCGAGCTTGAGGTTCAACAATCGCCGATAGGCACAGGACAATAAACAGATGGTAATAATAGTGGTGACCAGCCCCATCAACAGTGACGGAAAAAAAATCCAGGGACTGCCGCTTTCCATGATCCAGTTCGAGATCGGCGAAAGCAACAAACCCAGCAGGATGGCGGGCATGGCGGTAGCTATCGTTAATCGCCAACCGTTGCCTTGAGACAACTCGATCAGCTGTTCAAAGCTCGCAGGATCACCCACTGCGCGAGCCGGCAGCAGGATGCTCAAACGGCTGATGATGTACAGGAAGCATCCACCCAGCAGCAACATCATCACCATCTGAAATAAATCAAAAATCCCGCCGACTGCGGAAAACAGCAAAAAGAAAGCCATGCTCAGCACAACCAGCACCACCGTAACCAGCAGCATACAGACAATAAATCCGACCAGCGCAACGAGATAGTTCCAGGCACCTTGGTCCCAGTATATTCCCCAAGTTGACTTCAACGAATCTGAACCTGCCAAAACAATTCGGTGGCAGGAAATTGCGGTCAGCGACAGCAAAAACAGATATGGCAGCACACACAAGACACGAACGGCGAATGAGACATCCGACTTAACAAGCAAAAATTCAACGACAGCCATCGCGATCGAGGGCAATAGAATTGCCTGAACAATGACCCAAAACTTTTGATTCAGCTCCCAAGCAAAATCTTTCCAGATTTTGACTACACCCAGCTTTTGTTGCATGCAGATTTCCCACTCACCCTGAACCGAGGATGCTAGTCGGAATACAAGTCTTTTGCAAACGGCTGGATGCTAATTGTTCTGTTTAAAATCCGCCGATTCCAGATGATGACGCTTAAGCAGCCGATAAAACTCGGTACGATTACGGCCGGCGATGCGGGCGGCTTCGGTCACATTGCCCTGCGTCATACGCAACACGCGAATCAGATAATCACGCTCAAAACCGGTTCGTGCTTCCGCCAACGGCAACAGTTCGCCCTGCTCCTGACGCAAGGCGCGCTGGACAAGATCAAGAGGAATGGGGCCCTTGCGGCATAAGGCGCTGACCTGTTCCACGACATTACGCAACTGCCGAATATTACCTGGCCAGCGATGCGCAATCAGCAGACGCATAGCCTCGGCACTGAAGCGGCTGATGCGTTTTGATTCTGCTCGACAGGCCTGAAACTCGGTCAGAAAATGCTCGGCCAGCAGCGGAATGTCTTCGGGACGTTCGCGCAGCGGCGGCAGCTCCAACCGGACCACGTTCAGGCGATAGTACAGATCTTCACGCAGCTCGCCGGCATTCAGGGCCTGCTCCAGATTGCGATGCGTGGCCGACAACAAGCGCACATCGACCAACACCTCTCGCCCACCACCGACCGGACGCACGGCTTTTTCCTGTACCGCCCGCAGCAGCTTGGCCTGAAATTCCATCGGCATGTCGCCGATTTCATCGAGCATCAGCGTACCGCCATCGGCCTGAACGAACAGGCCCTGTCGATCGCGGTCAGCGCCGGTGAACGCGCCTTTGATATGCCCAAACAACTCGGCTTCGAGCAGATCGGCCGGCATAGCGGCGCAGTTGACCGGCACAAACGGCCCATCCGCACGCGGACTGGCTGCATGAATAGCGCGCGCGATGATCTCTTTGCCGGTACCACTTTCGCCCAAAATCAGCACGCTGGCGTCACTTTCGGCGATCAGTTCCAGCTCGTCGAGCAGGTTGTGCATAAGCCGACTGCGCGTAATGATTGCTTCGCGCCATGCGCTCGATTCGGCCGAATCCGGCCTCGCACTTGCGGCCGCAGCTTCAACTACATCGAGTAATTCACGGCTATTAAATGGTTTGGTCAGAAAACCGAATACGCCCTGCTGAGTTGCCGCTACGGCGTCGGCTATCGAACCGTGCGCAGTCAGAATAATCACCGGCAGTGCCGGGCTGGTTTCACGTATCTGCCGAAACAGCGTCATGCCGTCCATACCGGCCATGCGCAGATCCGTGACGACGACATCGGGCCTGCGCGTGGCAATACGGGCCAGTGCAATATCGGCACTCTCGACCGCATCGACGGTGAAGCCGCCCGATTCCAGTCGCAGTGAAATCAGACGCAACAGACTGGTGTCATCATCGACCAACAATACGCGCGCTGATTGCCGCTTAGACTGTACGTTCACCGACCTGGACCATCCGCCGGATCTTGATCGTCTTCAGCGCCTGACAAGTCATCCACTGCCGGACGCTGTTCAAGCTCACGTTCGATTGAACGCAGGGCTTCGAGTTTTTCCAGTGTGCCCAGATGCGCGCGCCGCTCAAGTTCCAAGCGCTCGGCGCTGGCCTGGGCTTGCAGCCGCAAGGTCTGCACTTGCCGGGCTTGATCCAGCCAAAGCCTGAGTAATCGCTCAGCCGCTGGTGTGAGCCATTCGAACGGCTCAACATGATCGAAAGAAGTCACCAGCACATCGAGGCGCTCCAGCCCACGCTCTGAAACCGTATCAGCCAGCGGAGCATGCAACTCCAACAAGGCAAGCTCCAGTCTTGCAGCCGGATCTGCCTGTCGATCGAGACTTTGCCGCAGCAGTTCGGCACTGTCCGCACCGATGCGACGGTGGCGCTCGATCCAGTCCAGCAGTGTTTCGACCGAGACCTGAGCAGGCTGAGCTTGCGCCGCTTCGGTCACCTGGCTCAAGACCGTATTCAAGCCAAACGTGCCAATACATATCGCACTTACCAGCAGCGCGCGATGAAAAAATCTCATATCGTTGGCTCCGCTTGCCAAAACGGCAAGGTAATTCGTACGATAGTTGTCCAATGATTTTCTGCCGGCTTGCTCTGAATCAGAGCCACATCACCGCCATGGGCACGAATCAGATCACGACAGATGGCCAGACCCAGGCCGCTACCCGCCACTTCAGCCTTGTTTGGTTGACGAGCACGGAAGAACGGATCAAAAATCCTCTCCCGATCGCTGTTCTCAATGCCCGGGCCCTGATCGGCCACGTCGATCAATACGCGCTGATCTTCGACTGAAACAAACAGGCCCAGCCTGGCGCTGGCCGGCGAATATTTCACGGCATTGGAAATTAAATTATCGAAAGCGGTCAGCAACAAATCGATATCTCCTTTCACCCGCGCTGCAGCTTCGACCTCAACTTCGAGCTGAATGCTGCGCGCGGTCATCGAAAGGCGATGGCTATCAATCGCCTGTTCGACCAGTTCAGCCACGCACACGGGTTCATGCGCTCGCGCTTTTAGTTCCGCACGTGCACGGTTGTAGCGCAGCAGCGTATCGATCTGAGCCTGGAGCTGCTGAACGTTACGCTGCATGATCTCGATTACTTCCATTTGCGGTTCCTGCAGCGGTCCCAACAGTTCGTCATGCAGCAAACTGACGCCTTCGTTAAGCGCACTTAGCGGGGTTTTAAGTTCATGCGAGGCCTGGCCCAGCAGGCGCTGACGATCTTTTTCGACGCGCAGCAGGCGTCGTCGCACCCACTCTAGCCGCAGCGACAGTGCACGCAGATCGCGCGGACTCTCAACCTGTGGAATCGGCCCCGCATCGGGTTGCATCAGCGCCCGAATGCCGCGATCAAGCTGTTGGATCGGGCGATTGATCATGCGCGTGAACACTATCGCCAACAATACGGCAAACGGTAGAATCAGACCCAGCTGAATCCAGGCGTT
Source organism: Pseudomonadota bacterium (assembly GCA_039028855.1). Taxonomy (GTDB): domain Bacteria; phylum Pseudomonadota; class Gammaproteobacteria; order Xanthomonadales; family Wenzhouxiangellaceae. Next base: position 3,889 of record JBCCHH010000190.1, read on the forward strand.
GGCACGCGCCTGCCGGCCCAACTGTTCCAGTCGATCCGCTGATTGCTCAACCACTGCGGCGACTTCTGCACTCATCCGGTTTACGCTCTGCGCCAGTTCTGCAAAGCCGTCGGCAAGTGTCATGGTCCATTCCGTTGACGGCGTTTCGGCATACAGGCGACGAATCAATTCGGACTCCTGACGCTGTATATCGCCTAATACATCGCCCAGCGCCTCATTTTCGATCGATTGATTCAGGTACTGAATACGCTCGCGCAGGATCTCACGCTGCTGGCCCAGATTGGCCAGCGCTTCGGCATCACGCAATACGCGATACTGACGCGCGGCACGTTCAAGTCCAGTCACACGGTCGCTGATCGCACGCGCAGCCTGGCTTGTGCCGATCGCCTGCTGCAGCAATTGTTCACTATCCCGCGAAAGCCGGTCGATTTGATTGCCGGAAATGATCAGACCAATTGCCAGTTTCATGACCGTATTGACCTAGCCCCTTTGAACGCAGCCACCTGGATTGGAGGGATGGCTTGTTCGGGACCTGAC
>JBCCHH010000191.1:0-4422 GCA_039028855.1 Pseudomonadota bacterium
CACGGTCTGGACGTCGGAGGGCCAGTCGGCGGCGGCTTCCGGGGTCGGTTCGGTGGGGCGCGCGTCGTCCATGCGCGGGCCACGCTAGCAGGGAGGCCTAGGCCTCGGCGAACGCCTGGGGGACGCCCTAGGCCCGACTGCGCCGATGTCCCAGCCAGCGCAGGCCGAACAGGCTGGCGAGGAGCGCGGCGGATTTGCCAACGGCACCACGTGGTGGGAACGCACCAACTATTTCCAGACTTTACCGGCCGAGGATGAAAACCTCGAATGGGCGCTGCGTATGGAAGCCGATCGCATGGTTAATTCGCTGGTTCGTAAGGAAGATCTCGACAGCGAAATGACGGTCGTGCGCAACGAATTTGAAATTGGTGAATCCAACCCGTTCCGCGTGCTGCTGCAGCGCGTGATGGCGACGGCCTATGAATGGCATGGCTATGGTCGTTCTACTATCGGTGCGCGTGCCGACGTGGAGAATGTGCCGATCGAGCGCCTGCAGCGCTTCTATCGACAGTACTACCAGCCCGATAACGCAATGGTGATTATCTCCGGTCAGTTCGAGAGCGAACGTGCACTGGAACTGGTGCGGGAACATTTCGGTTCGATTCCCAAACCACAGCGCACGTTGGACAACAAATTGTGGGAAACCTATACGCGTGATCAATATCAGGACGGCCCACGCGAGACTACGGTGCGCCGTTCGGGCACGGTACCAACGCTGATGGCGGCGTTCCACGTACCGTCGGCTCTGCACGAAGATTTTGCCGCAGTCGAAGCGCTCGCTTTTGTGCTTGGCGATTCACCATCGGGTCGTCTGCACAAGGCGCTGGTTGAGACCGGCATCGCCAGTCAGGTCGGTGCGTTTACTTTCCGCCTGCCGGAGCCGGGTTTGATGTTCATGTTTGCCAACCTGCCGGCCGACGGCGATCTCGAGCAGGCCCGCGCGGCGATGCTCGAAACACTAGAAAATTTGAACGAAAATCCGCCGACTGAAGAAGAAGTGAGTCGCGCAGTAGCGGCGATGACCAGCGCGATGGAGCGAACCCTGAACGACAGCGGCCAGATCGGCATCGGCTTATCGGAATGGGCAGCGACCGGTGACTGGCGCATGCTGTTCCTGCATCGTGACCGGATGGAGCAGGTCACGGCTGAAGACGTACAGCTAGCGGCCCAGAACTACATCGTGCGCGATAATCGCACTGTCGGTCAGTTCATTCCGGATAATGCGCCACGGCGCGCCGATATTGTTGCCGTGCCGGATGCGGATGAATTGCTGGCCGGTTACACCGGGCGTGAAGATCGAGCTGAGGGTGAGGCCTTTGATCCCACCCCGGAAAATATCGAGAACCGCGTTGTGCGTTTCGAGCTGGCCAACGGCACGGAAGTTGCCTTGATGCCGAAAGCCACGCGCGGCGAGCGCGTGCGCGGTGTCATGACCACGCGACTGGGTAATCTGGATGCACTGATGAATCAGGGCAGCGTGCCCGGTGCGACGGCGAACATGCTGGCCCGTGGAACCGAAAACTACACCCGACAGCAGATCAACGATCGCTTCGACGAGCTGCAGGCCGGTGTCAATATCAGCGGTTCGACCGTTGTGGCTGCCAGTATTGATACGCGTCGCGAAAATCTGATGGAGGTGATCGACCTGGTTGCTGAAATTGCCAAAAACCCGACCTTCCCCGATAGTGAACTCGAAGAATATCGCCGCCAGAGCCTGACCTCGCTTGACCAGCAGCGCGATAACCCGACCGGTATGGCTTCGCGCACGATCAATCGTCATTTCAATACCGATCCGCCCGGGCACCCCGACTACACGCCGACCTTCGATGAATCGGCCGAGCGCCTGCAAAGTCTGACCGCTGAACAACTGCGCGAATTTCACCAGCAGTTTTACGGCATGGGCGCGGGTGCGACGATTGCGTTTGTCGGCGATTTTGATGTTGACGAGCTACGTGCTGCGCTCGAGGAGCACTTCGGCGACTGGAACCGCGCAGTACCGTTCGATCGCATCGACGACGAATATGAACCGATCGCCGCCGAGCGCGTGGTCGCACAGATGGACGACAAGGCCAATGCGTTTTTGATCGGCAACACCAACTTCGCTATGCGCGACGATCATCCGGATTATCCGGCATTGATGCTGGCCGGTCATATGATGGGTGGCGGCTTTTTGAACTCGCGTCTGGGCAACCGCATCCGCAACGAAGAAGGTTTGAGCTACTCGGTCGGCGGTAATTTCAACGCCAACTCAATCGATGAAATCGGCAACTTCTTCGTGTTCGCCGCGTTCGCGCCGGAAAATCGCGATCGTCTTGAAGAAGTACTGGCCGAGGAGCTGGAGAAGGTAGTCGATACCGGCTTTACCGAAGAAGAGCTGGAATCAGGCCGCACTGGGTTTTTACGTGAGCAGGTGTTGGTCCGCAGCGACGATGCCCGCCTGGCCAATCTGCTGGCCAACGGACTGTATCTGGATCGCGACCTGTACTTCAGTGCCGAGCGCGAAGAAAAGCTGGCCGCAGTTACGCTGGAAGAAATCAACGAGGCCGTCAAAGAATGGCTCGATCCAGCTAGCGTAAGCGTCGCGATCGCCGGTGATTTTGAAGCCTCTGAGAGTGATGAGGAAGCGGCCGAAGAATAATTCTTCAACCGCGCATAGTTCCGTCAAAGCGCCCCGCTCGTCGGGGCGTTCTTTATTCCCGTATCGTCCGCTTTTTCCTTGGAGATTGCATGCCGAGATAAATGCCGATGAGGGCCAGCACGGCACCGATAATTTGCCATGTGTGCAGCGACAAATCGAAAATCAGCAAGTCCCAGACGATCGATAAGGTTGGTTGCAACAACAGCAGCAGCCCGACCAGGGAAGCCGGCAATCCAGGCATGCCGCGCGTGATGACCAGCCAGCCGCAAACCTGACAGACCACGCCCAAGGCAATCAGTGCGGCCAGCGATTGTGTGTCCGGAATCGTAAAATCGTGGCCTTCGACCAGGTTGATCACGATCAGCATCAGCGCGCATAAAATCGTGACCTGCGTCAGCCGTGCTTCGGGCGTAATGATGGCATGACGAATCTGGAAACCGCGCAGGCTGAGGATATAGCCTGCGTAGGCCACTGCAGTCAATAGCCCAAACACAATGCCAAGTCGGTACTGTGGTTCCAGCTCGGCCCAGTCCTGGCCAAACAGCAACCACAAGCCTGTCATTGCGAGGGCAAGTCCGATCGCAAATCGTCCGCCCACATGCTCCTTCATCCACAGCACGCCGATCAGGGCCAGCGCGAACACCTGGAAATTGGCCAATAAGGTCGACAAACCGGGCCCGATCCAGTGAATCGAGCGATGCCAGAACCATAAATCTGCGGCAAAAAAACTCGCAATCAGTAACGAGCCGAACCAGTTCTTGCTCAATCCCTGGCGCATTTTTGCGCTCGCAGTCATCAGCACCAGCAGTGCAATGCCGGCAAAGATCATTCGATAGGCGGCCGATGTCGTCGGCGCCACATCGGCCAGCCGGGTAAAGATCGCGGCAAAGCTGATCATGACTGCACCGGCAGTAACGAACACCACCGGTTTTATTCTGTTTGGGACGTGTGTCATGGCTGGCAATTATTACCGATCTGCCAGGCTAAGGCGGATTCCATATGCAGGAATCCGGTCACACACTGATTAACGAGCTAGCCTCAGTTCCATCGGTCGATCTTGAGTTCACCGGGAACATCGTTTACGCTGTGATTGCGGGACATGCGAATCTTGAGACTCAGGTCATTGCGTGAATCGGCATTGGCCAATGCTTCCTCTTCGCTGATCCTTTCGGCCAGTAACAGCTCAAGCAGGGCCTGGTCGAACGTCTGCATGCCGGCCTGGCCACCTTCTTTCATCGCATCCTTGATGCTGTCGATCTCGTTTTTACGAATCAGGTCAGCGATATACGGCGTTCGAATAAGAATTTCCACCGCCGGTACGCGTTGGTCGTCGAGCGTTGGAACCAGGCGCTGGCTGATGATCGCGCGTAAGTGGTCCGATAAATCGTTGAATAACTGATGATGTGCACTGTCAGGAAAAAAATTGACGATACGGTCGAGTGTCTGATTGGCGTTGTTCGCATGCAAGGTGGAAAGGCAGAGGTGACCGGTTTCGGCATAGGCAATGGCATGCTTCATAGTTTCCTGATCGCGGATTTCGCCAATTAAAATCACATCCGGTGATTCGCGCATCGCATTTTTGAGCGCATTGCTGTAGCTCAGCGTGTCCAGCCCCAGTTCGCGCTGGTCAACGATCGAACGTTTGTGTTTATGCAAAAACTCGATCGGCTCTTCAATCGTCAGAATGTGGCCGGATTTGTTTGCATTACGGTGATCGATCATCGAGGCTAGCGTGCTCGACTTGCCGGAACCGGTGGCCCCGACCACAAGAATCAAGCCGCGCG
>JBCCHH010000192.1:0-4412 GCA_039028855.1 Pseudomonadota bacterium
CGCGAATGTCTCAACGTATTCGGTGCCTTGAACGGCAATAACTGCGATAGCCCAAACGTGCAGGAACTGGTGCTTGCATGGAACTACCAAAGCGATCTGCCAAGATTTATCGACCGCATGTCGCTCGGTATGCGGCAAAAGCTGGGCATATTGCTGGCTTTGGCGGGTCAGCCAAAAATCGTGCTGATGGACGAATCCTTGAACGGTCTGGACCCGACCAGCGCGCTGATTCTCAAGCGTTTTCTGCAAGCGCAGGTCAAACGCAAGGCATTTTCCGTATTCATGGCGACGCATGCGCTCGACGTCGTCGAGCACTATGCTGATGCTGCACTGGTCTGCGATCAGGGCAGGATCGCGCTGAGTCTGGATCGCAGTGATCTTGACCAAGCCGATGGACGACTCGATCAATTAATCGCTCGGCGGCTAGCGCAACCGTCAAATAGTCTAGATTAATTCACGCCAAGCGACTCAAAACCATCGGCAAACATCGTGCCGACACGATCGGGCAGGTCCATCTGAATCTGCAGAAACTTGGCCGAGTAGCCGTTCCACCAGTCCGGCTTGCTTGCGCAGTCCGGTCTCGGGCCGACGTGCCAGGTCAGTGTGTTTTCACCGGGCTGCAGCCAGGCAGGATCGAGCGCCAGGCGGAAGCTTTTCCAGTCGCGCCATTCGCCGCTGACGCAGTTGTCCAGTGCGTATTCATACGGAACAACCTCGACTTCAGGCAGGCCGTTGATACTCAGCCTGACCTGACCGCGTAAGGAGCCATGCAGTTGGCCGAACAGCACTGGATTGGGCCCGATTTCGGGCAGTGTAATGCTGACTGTTTTGCTATCGCCGATCGGCCGGTTGCCGTTGGCCTGCAGATATACCACGTCATCGGCCGGATACGCCGCATAGTGCCCGACCGAAGGACCGTCAAAGCGGATGTTGTCCCAGTGGAAGGTGAAGGTATCGAAATTACCGTGCCCGTTGGGTGTATAGGCATGGGTCTTGAACATCACCAGCCCGCGCGTAAATGGTAACCCTTCGGGCAGCGGCACGCTGTACTCATCGAAGTTACCGTCGGCCATTTCAATTGCCCAGATGATCTGATCGTGATCGAGCGAAATGCGCATAGTTCTGCGGATGCGTCGGTCGGTCAATGCCGGATCCTCGGGATGCAGTGCGTTCCAGTAGGACCAGTCGTACGGGCCAAACTGGCGTTCGTTGACCTGCCAGCCTTCGGGGTCGATCGTGCCACTGCCGACCCGGATATGGCGCACCAGCTCGCTGAAATTCAGCACGATGCGATCGGCCGGATAGCGCTCATCAATGGCCGACTCCGGCGATGCGGTACCGGCGCGCATCTGCTCGCGTGGCGCAATGAGTACTTCCCACCAGACGCGTTGCCCGTGGCCGAGGTTCAGGCTAACGTCAAATTCCAGCACGCCGCCGTCGCTGAAATCGAATTCCTGGCGTGGCCAGAACGCGCTGTTGGAATACCAGGCGACCTCGCCCATGGCCGACATCATATGGTTCTTGCAGATAAAGAAACTCTCGTCGGGATTCCCTCCATCTGAATCCTGTCGCGTGACGACGGCGTGCTGAGGCAGTGGCGATACGTTCGGGTTGGGTCCGGCACAGTCCTCGCCATGGTCGGCTGGAAAAGCCGGGTACACTCTCGTGAACTGCTCCTGAGGATGCTGGCGATGCGTTGCGACGTAGTCAAAATTTCGCGGCAGCAAAGCCTGCGATGGAGCGGGCGGATCGCCGTCGAAGGTTTCTTCCAGCACCCAATCAGGCGAACTCTGCGCCTGGGCCGAGCCAATAAAAGCAAAGGATAAAAACGCGAAGATCAGTACTTGTGCGCCCAACAAGGCTTTGTATACAGAACTGCCGGCTCTAAATAACGTGCTCATAGGTCGACCCCACTACGCGAATAGAGAAATCATATGCCCGGGCATTCGGCCCATCGGCGTGTGAGGACAATCTCTTAAAGCAACACGCGTTTGCTTGCTCGGCAGCATTCAAACGATGGCTAGTGTGCTTGATACGGCATTAATGGATCGTTAATTCCTTGTTGGCCACTGCATAAGCAACGCCCGGGTGTACTGTTATGAACGATTCAGTAACAGCCAACGATCGAAGCCATGCTCTAGTCAGGATTCGAAGCTGTCTTTGAAGATCGTGGTTTCATCGTCGATGATGATGACGCTAATCACGCTTGGATTAATAATGTCGCCGTCGCCGGAAGCGATGCTGAGTTCGACCGAGAACTGCTCATCACCCTCCTCAAGCGCATCATTGTTGATCGTGATCTGAAACGATTCGGTATTGTCGCCGTCGACAAACACCACACTGCCGCTAGTGGGTTGAAAGTCCGACGGAAACGTTGCCGAATCGCTCACTGTAGTCCAGTCGAGCGTGACCTGGCCTTCGCTGCCATTCGCGCGCTGAACGGTCAATTCAAGCGGGCCGGCGTTTTCAAAGATTTCGATTCGATTGGACGTAAAGCTGAAATCGCCGCCGAGTGGGGCCGTAATAGCGAACAACGAGACGAGGTCCGCCGGGTCCCAGGTAGTGCTCAAAACCCGCGGTGAAAACGCCAGCAACTGGGAACTGCCGGGCCCGCCCGGGATCGACTCGATCACGTCGTCGTCTTGGGCAACCAGCCCGGCAACCGCGCCGTCCGTATCCATGCTGAACAGGTATCGACCTCCATTCAATACGTGTAAGGCATCGATATTGACGCCGAAATTGCCGACACGAAACAGGCTGAAGCTATTGCCATCCCAGCGAATCAGATCATCCGGTTTAAACGTGATGCCGTTCATGGCGGCCACGATATCGACCGACAAAATCAGATCGCAGGTATCAGGGTCATAGCTGACTGCGTCTACATTCACGCCATCCGGAATGCCGGCGGCCGCACCGTCCAGCGCGATGGTGCCATTGGTCTCAAACACATCGGCCGGGCGCATCGTTTGGCTTGCGATACTGGCGGTCGCGTCCAATGAATAGGCGCTGGGTCGTGCACATCCCGGTATGGCTTCGGCATAGCCATCAATGCCGGCACGGTCTAGCGGACCCAATTCGCTCACGGCCTCAGCAAATCCGCTATCGAAATCAAAGCTGTATACCGCGTCGTCACTGACAATCAGCGTCGCGTTTGGATCGGCCGGCAGGGTCGAGTGAATGTCGGACGTGAATTTCAGCGTTTCCAGCTCGGTTAGTTCTTGTGCCTGGATCACCGCGCACAACATGCACCCGCACAGCGCGCAGGCGAAAGGCAAAGCGAGTGGTTGCTTCAAGTGCATGGGATCAACGAGCTAAAACAAAGGTTGGTTGAAATCTGGGCGGTACAGCTTTGTTCGCCAGACCCCCCGTTCAAGATAAAGATGTTGTTACCACAGGCCCCAGCATCTACGCCTTCTGCACCGTTATTAGCAAATCGGCTGTTCAGAATAAGCCCGGTATTGGATGTGTCAATTCCTATGCCGCCATTGTTGGAAATTTCGTTGTCGATAAACCGTCCGCCTGATATCGCCACAATACCAGCGTCGCTGTTATTGCTGATGTGCATGTCGCGAATCAATATCGGGCTGCCGTTGATATTGATTCCGTCCTCGCCGAAACCGGTAATGGCACCGTTCTCAATCGTTACACTTCGCACAAGCGCGGTGCCTACGATGCCTACTCCCGCCCCGCTCGGGGAACAGGTAGGCGTTGCCCCGGTACAGCTGACCGGCCCAATCAGACTGAATCCATTCAGATCCAGGGTGACGTTGTTGCTGCTGATTGCGATGGCATCACGGTTTTGCGGGGTTGATAACGAACGAACATCCAGATTGCTGGTCAGCCGATAACTGCCCGGGGATGTGATCTGAACCGGGAACCCGGCAGTGTCACCATCAAAACAGCCAGTGTTCACGCACAGCTGATTGATCTCGATTACGCCGTCGCTGGCGAGGGTTGAAGCTGAAATCAGCACTAAGCCGATGATCCAATAACGTTTCATAGTCGTCTCCGCATTGCTTGTGGGACTGGTGAAAGGGGCGCGTTACCGGCCGCAGTCCGCGAGTCGTATCGAAGCCAGCAACGATTAGGAATTGTTTGCAGACCAAACTAGCAGGACCGGTGTGGGTTTGCAAATGGCTTTGGGCTGTGAGCCTGCCGACTATCTGGTCACAACCCGGGCTCGTTTGGCCAGCCAAACACACGCTCAAGGTCGAGTTTGAATACACGAGCGATGCGGAAGGTCATCTCGAATGACGGCGAGTAGCGGTTCTGCTCAATCGCAATAATGCTCTGATGCATAACCCCGACCGCATCGCCCAATATCCCGCTCTAGTTATTCGAGTTTAGGTGAGCGATCCTTTCTTGTAAGCAGCCGACGCGGATCGCGGTCTCATAACTCGGAAATCGATCCG
>JBCCHH010000193.1:0-4367 GCA_039028855.1 Pseudomonadota bacterium
CGGAATACCGGACCGAATATCGTGTCAATCAACCGACCCAGCACATCCTTGCGCTGCTCGGCCGGCTGCAGCAATAAGGCCGCCATGGCCGGCGACAGGGTCAGGGAATTGATGCTGGAAATCATGACCGCCACTGCAATGCTGATCGCAAACTGGCTGTAAAAACGACCGGTCACGCCGCCCAGAAATGCTAAAGGCACAAATACTGCGACAAATACCAGCGTAGTCGCGACAATCGGGCCGGATACCTCACGCATGGCCTGATGCGCCGCGGCCAGCGGCTTCATACCGTCTTTGACGTGTCGCTCGACGTTTTCAACCACGACAATCGCATCGTCGACGACGATGCCAATCGCCAGCACCAGGCCGAACAGTGTCAGCACGTTGATCGAGAACCCGAGCAGCCAGAGCATGGCGAAGGTGCCGATGATCGATACCGGCACGGCAATCAACGGAATGATCGAAGCGCGCCAAGTTTGCAAAAACAGCACCACGACGATGACGACCAGCAGCAGCGCTTCGAGCAGTGTACTGATGACCGAGTCGATCGACGACCGGACATAGACGGTCGGGTCGTAGGCCACTTCCCAGCTCACACCCGGCGGAAAGCCTTCGGCCAATTCATCCATTTTCTCGCGGATGCGATCCGACAGGGCAATCGAATTGGCGCCGGGTGCTTCAAAAATAGCAATCGCTGCCGCATCCACATTATCGAGCTGCGAATCAATTGAATAGGTCGCCGCGCCGATCTCAACCCTGGCGACGTCACCCAGGCTGGTCACAGCACCGACCTCGTCGGTCCGCAGCACAATCGCTTCGAACTGCTCGGGCGTATCCAATCGCCCCTGGGCATTCAGCGAGAACTGCACGGCACTGCCATTCGGCTGCGGCGGCGCACCAATCACACCGGCCGAAACCTGAATATTCTGCTCGCGAATGGCCGCGACGATATCGCTCGCCGTCAGACCGCGCTGGGCGGCCTTTTCCGGGTCGATCCACACACGCATGGCGTAGTCGCCCGCGCCAAATACGAGCGCCTGACCGACGCCTTCGAGCCGGGCCAGTTCATCACGCACCTGCAGCGTAGCCAGATTGGACAGGTACAGGCCATCGTAACTGCCGTCCAGCGACTGCAGATGCACCACCAGCGTGATATTCGGCGAGGCTTTCACCGTGGTCACGCCCAGGTTGCGCACGGCCTCGGGCAAACGCGGCAAGGCTTGGGCGACGCGGTTTTGCACCTGAATTGCGGCCAGATCAATATCGGCATCCAGATCGAACGTGACATTCAGCCACATGGCACCGTCGGATGAAGACGCCGACTTCATATAGCTCATGTACTCGACGCCGGTAATCGCTTCTTCCAGCGGCGCGGCCACGGTATCGGCAATCGTCTTTGGATTGGCGCCCGGATAGCGCGCGTTGACCTGAATCGTCGGCGGCGCGACCTGCGGATATTCACTCACCGGCAGATTAGGAATGGCAACAATGCCGGCAACCAGGATCAGAATGGAAATCACCGCCGCCAGAATCGGCCGATCGACGAACACTTTGGAAAATGAGGTACTGGCCATGATTATTGCCCTGCTGCGCCTTCGACAGTATCAACCAGCGGTGTCCGCATCGGCACTTCGTTCGCTGCCAGCGGCGCGCCGGGGAAGAAGATGCGCTTCATACCGGCCACAACAACACGCTCATCACCGTTCAGGCCTGCGGTAATGGCGCGCAAACCATCGATCTGCTCGCCCAGCTCGACTTCGCGACGTTGGGCCGTCTCTCCTTCGCCAACGACATAGACGTACTTACGGTCCTGATCGGTGATCACCGCCTGGTCATGCACCAGCAGACGCGGTGCAATATCACTGGTCGGAATCTGCAGACGCGCGAATAAACCCGGCGTAAAGCGCTCGTCGGGGTTATCGAGCAAGGCGCGCAGGCGGATCGTGCCGCTAGCCGGGTCGAGCGCATTATCGACAAACTGCAGCGCGCCCTGATGCGGGAAATCCGTTTCATTAACCAGAGCAATCTCTACCGGCACCTCACCGTTGGTCTCGGCATTGCCACGTAGATTCAGAAACGCCCGTTCATTGGCTTCAAAGCTGACATAGACCGGGTCGATACTGACCAGTGTCGACAGCAGCGTGGTGTTCGGCGACAGCAAATTACCGGGTTTGACCAGCGCCGCGCCGATGCGACCGTCAATCGGTGCGGCCACGCGCGTGAATTCGACATTCAGCGCAGCCTGATCGACCCGTGCCTGCGCTGCGGCCAGATCGGCCCGCGCCTGATCGCGCTCGCCGAGACGCGTATCCAACTCACCCTGCGAGACGGCACGTGCAGCGACCAGCTCTTCGCTGCGCGCAAGTTCAAGTTCAGCAACTTGAAGGCGGGATTGCGCCCGCACGACATCGGCCTCAGCCGTGGCCAGCGCGGCGCGATATTCACGATCGTCGATCGTAAACAACAAATCACCGGCAGCGACACGCCCGCCTTCCTCGAAATGCACACCGAGCAGATAACCGCCGACGCGCGGACGTAGCTCAATGCTTTCGACGGCCTCAATGCGGCCAGAGAAGCGCTCCCACTGGGCCAGGTCAGCATTGATTACGCGCGCCACGCTAACCGGTGTAGGCGGCATCTGCATTTCTTCCGGGCCCGGTTCAGACTCACCGCCACAAGCCGTGAGCGCAGCTACGGCCGTAAGGCCAAAAATAGCCAGCCAGCCGTATCTGGCCTGGATAGGAGATGGATCGGATTTCATGTACTACCTCGTTTCAGGAATCTTTAAGAATTATTTTTCTCAGGCTCATCGGCCCAGGTTTTTGCCATCATTTCGATCTTCAACACCAGCCGTTTGCGCGCCTCGGCCGGCATATCGTAGCAATTGAACGTCTCCATCCAAAACAGGCCTTCGGCAGCAAGCCGCAGCAGCATACGACGAATATCAGCCTCACTCCAATCTAGTTGATCGAAACGCTCGCAATGGAACTTGCGCACTGGATCGAGCAAATCCGGCTCCAGCATCGCCGCGCCAACCATGCCTGACACAAACCGGCGATATTCGGGTGTAGACGTGGTGTAGCTTCGAATATCGGCAATCAATGCCGAGGTCTGGTCGCAAACGCCATCCGGCGCAAACGCCTGCTCAGCTTCCATCCATTGCTGCATATCATGTGCAATCAGCGCTTTGAGCAAGGCATCTTTGGTCGGAAAGTGATAGGTAATTCCACCGCGCGTAACGCCGCTGGCCTTGGACAACGCCTCAAACGTGAGCGCACCCGTACCCTGCTCGGCGACGAGCTTTTGTGCCGTTTCCAGCACGAGCAGTTTGGCTTTGGGTTGTCGACTCATGAAGTATACTATACAGAACGTTCTGTATAGAAATGTGAAGAAATTATTATGCATATTTGAAGGAGTCACTGCATTTCTAGTCAAAAGCTGACTGTTGATCGTGCTTGTGACCTTGTTCTTCTTTAAATTCAACGGCATTTCGGATGCTTGGGGCGAAGAGTGCTGGAGCAAGGCAGCGAGGTCCGTGCGGGGGCAGTGAATAGGCCGCCGTAGCACCCGGTAGCACAGAGTCGAGGCAACACATATCGTGTGGTACCATCGACGGACCCACCAGATTCATTCTACGAGGGCTGTGCAGTTGCACTCAGTCATATTCAGTTGCATTGAGTCACATTCAGTCATATGCACCCACACGGTTGGTGTCAAACCAAACTAGGCTTGTGCAGCACGAGGTTGAATATTCAAAATGAATCGCCAGGGGTGGTACACTTATAAACTCGCCATGCGAAGCTTGCTGCGCCGGCCCATTTGCCAGGTGGAGCACTGCCTGCCACAATGCTGCTAGCGTAGTGAATCTGAGACAGCGAAGCGTTTTGCCCCGTGGTGACCTTGGTGGCTATTCAAGTATCTACCAGCAGACCACCACAGTCCGAGTGTCGTGCCTTCGGCAACGCGGCGGGCGCCCAACGCAATCGTTGCTACCTCTTGACAGCCCTATATCAAGCATAGACTGGTCACAAGTCTACTGCTTTCTTTTCTATGATAGTTAGCATTCTGGTGGCAGCTTAGTGTTTCCAGCACGCGCCAAGTGTTCCAAAGCGCTGCGCACTGCCCGCACGTTGTGCCAAATATCGGATAATTGAATACCATGTGCCAAAGTACACACAATGTGGTGTCACTTCATTGTCTTACCCGTCTTCCCCATTTTCAGCGGCCTTCGTGTCAGCAGCAAACAGGGGATCTTTGCGCAAAGCTGTTGCAAGCTTGGTTGCTAGTAGCCAGTCGTAGGTGCCCTCCTCCAGACCGTGCTTCACTGAGACGCGCTCGTCGAAGACAAAGCACTCTCCTTCCCAGAG
>JBCCHH010000194.1:0-4353 GCA_039028855.1 Pseudomonadota bacterium
AAAAAAGTGCAGATCTTGCTGCGAGCCGATCGCTTCTGAGTGGAACATACTTCATACAAGAGAAATAGTCATTGCTCGACACATGTACTGGGCGACCACCATTGAATGGCCTTTTGATAGGCGATTGGGGCTGAGGACGCGTGGTGCTGGTTAGGCAGCCACTGCAATTCCAGGGCTAACGATTCATTGCCGTTTGACTGCCAATGTCCCAGCCATTGTTGCAGTGGGCCGCTAAATCGAGGGCGTTCCTCAGTGGATCGGGTAATGAGTATTGGCGTAGCAGTAGCGCGTTCGGCTGGTTTCAGCTGCTTGAAGTAGGCGACGTTATTGTGCAGCGCCGGATTGATTGCGAGGTAGTTTCCGAAAAGCGCTGGGCGGGACAGTGCGGTGAGCAGGGTAAATTGCCCACCCAGAGATTGGCCCAGCACCAGCGATTTTTGCTGATCAACACGATAGTCTGCGTTAATTCTTGGAATCAACTCGTCAGCCAGAAAGTCCTGATAGCTTGCGGCACCGCCATAAAACGCAGGTTCTTCGGCTGGTGCAGTGTAGTCGGTCGACCGATAATTGCCGTTCGAGAAACTCAGGCCGCCGTAGGAAATTCCAACCATGACCACCGGCGGTGCCAGCTCATCAATCTCCAGCATGAGTTGATAGGGCGCCAGCATCGGAAACAGAATGCCGCCATCCAGCAGATATACCACCGGCCATTCGCAACTGGATTCTTCATAGTCCAGCGGCAGCCGCACATAGATATGAAAATCCCGTCCGAGTGTCTCGGATTGGACGGTAAAGGCGTCAAGCGGTCCCAAGCCGAACAGTCGATCCAATTTTTCATTCGCCGAAGCCTGGCTGGAAATAACGATCGCGAAAAAAATCGTGGCGATATATCGTCGAACCAATCGAGTCTGAATCTTCAACATGCGCTGTTTCTCAAATACGTATGTCAGATAGTACTTGCGAAAGAGTCGCTAGACAATGATCAAGCGATTGCGGTTTATGAATTAATCGTTACAAACCCTGTGCTAAAGGGAGACAGCTCAGATTTTGTGATATTGTGACCATGATGATGGCGCAATTGCCTTGGCGCGTTGAAACTATAGGCAATTCAAACGTATAGCACACCCGCTAGGGGAGACAAACAGATGCTGAAGCATGAGCGTTCCAATGAATTCCACACCAGCGGGCCGTGGACCGGGTTTTCTAAAGGTCGTTGGCAGGACTGCATCGATGTGCACGATTTTATTCAAACCAATTACACTCCATATGAGGGCGACAGCGCATTCCTTGAGGACGCCACGGAACGCACCAAAGCGCTCTGGGCCAAAGTGCTCGAACTCTACGCAGCCGAGCGCGAAAAGGGGGTGCTCGATGTCGACCCGTCCGTGC
Source organism: Pseudomonadota bacterium (assembly GCA_039028855.1). Lineage (GTDB taxonomy): Bacteria > Pseudomonadota > Gammaproteobacteria > Xanthomonadales > Wenzhouxiangellaceae. The sequence goes on from JBCCHH010000194.1 coordinate 1,390, forward strand.
CATCGTCGCTAACCGCATTCGGGCCGGGCTATATCGACCATGCGGTCGAGCGCATCGTCGGTTTGCAGACTGATGCGCCGCTCAAGCGCGCGATCTTCCCCAACGGCGGCATCAAGATGGTCGACAGCGCGCTCGAAGCCTATGATTACAAGCCTGACCCGGAGGTGACCCACACTTTCTCCGAATATCGCAAGACCCACAATGATGGTGTCTTCGATGCCTATACGACCGAAATCCGCAAAGCACGGAAATCGGGTGTTGTGACCGGCCTGCCCGATGCCTACGGCCGCGGGCGCATCATCGGCGACTACCGCCGCGTCGCCCTCTACGGCGTGGACGCACTGATCGCGGACAAGCAGACACAAAAGATCGAGCTTGAGCCTGATGTGATGAACGAGGCCACAATCCGCACGCGCGAAGAACTCAGCGAGCAGATCCGGGCATTGCACGATCTCAAAACCATGGCCGGTGCCTACGGGATGGATATTTCCGGGCCGGCCTCAAACGCACAAGAGGCAATGCAGTGGACCTATTTCGCATATCTCGGCGCAATTAAGGACCAGAACGGTGCGGCGATGTCGGTCGGCCGCATCTCGACGTTTCTCGATATCTACTTCGAACGCGATCTGGCTGCGGGGCTGCTGAGCGAAAGTGCTGCGCAGGAGCTGTTCGACGATCTGGTGATTAAACTCAGACTGGTGCGGTTTTTGCGCACGCCGGGTTATAACGCACTGTTTACCGGCGACCCGGTATGGGCCACCGAATGCCTCGGCGGCATGGGTGAAGACGGTCGGACGCTCGTCACCAAATCGAGTTTTCGTTTTCTGCACACGCTATACACACTCGGCCCGGCACCGGAGCCGAATCTGACCGTGCTGTGGTCGAACGACTTGCCGTCGGGCTTCAAGGATTTCTGCGCCCAGACCTCGATCGATACCTCGTCGATCCAGTACGAAAACGATGATTTGATGCGCGGCTACTGGGGCGACGATTACGGCATTGCCTGCTGCGTCTCGGCCATGCGCATCGGCAAGCAGATGCAGTTCTTCGGTGCACGCGTGAATCTGGCCAAAGCGCTGCTGTATGCGATTAACGGCGGGCGCGATGAGGTATCAGGCGATCAGATCGGACCCAAGATGGAACCGATCACCGCCGATATTCTCGATTATGACGAGGTGCGCGAGAAGTTCGATCACTTCGCCGACTGGCTGGCCAAGGTGTATGTCCAGGCACTCAACATCATCCACTTCATGCACGACAAATACAACTACGAGCGGCTCGAAATGGCGCTGCATGATCGCGAGGTCTACCGGACCATGGCCTGCGGCATCGCTGGCTTGTCGGTCGTGGCCGACAGCCTGGCGGCGATTCGCTATGGCAGCGTGCGCGTGATTCGCAACCAGACCGGGCTGGCCGTCGATTACCAGATCGAAGGCGACGATATTCCGAACTACGGCAACAACGATGCGCGTGCCGACGAGCTGGCCGTCGACGTGGTGCACAGCTTCATGGACAAGGTGCGCCAGCACCCGACGTACCGTGAGGCTGAGCATACCCAGTCGGTGCTCACGATCACCTCGAATGTCGTCTATGGAAAGATGACGGGTGCCACACCGGATGGCCGCAAGGCCGGCGAACCGTTCGCCCCGGGCGCCAACCCGATGCACGGTCGCGATCAGCTTGGCGCAATTGCTTCAGCCGCTTCGGTCGCCAAACTGCCCTACCAGGATGCGCAGGACGGCATCTCCTATACCTTCTCGATTGTGCCCTCGGGGCTCGGCCGCAACCGTCAGGATCAGGTCGCCAACCTGCGCACGATTCTATCGAAATTCGTCGACGACTCGGGTCATCACATCAATGTCAACGTGTTCAACCGCGAAACGCTGCGCGATGCGATGGATCACCCAGAGAAATACCCGCAGTTGACGGTGCGCGTGTCCGGTTATGCCGTTAACTTCATCAAGCTCACGCGCGAACAGCAGGAGGAAGTGCTGGCCCGCACCTTTCACGAAACCATTAGTGCCCATTAATCCGGCCGGCGTGCCCGGGCTTGCGTGGGGCTTGAACATTGCCCCCTGACAATCCGCATTTGACGCATCTGGCCAGCCATCGCTATGCGGTACAGCACCATGCGATGGAAACCGCGTCGGTCGCAGCGCTCAATCCCGCGTTGCGGCACACGCACTCAGGCTACGTCCACTCGATTGAAACGGCGGCTACGCTCGATGGCCCGGGTATTCGCTTCGCCATCTTTCTGTCGGGCTGTCACTTCCGCTGCCAGTACTGCCATAACCCTGATACCTGGAAGCTCAAGCACGGCATCCACGTTACCGTTGACGACCTGATGGTCGAACTTGAAAGCTATGCCGATTTCCTGATTCGCTACGGTGGCGGCGTCACGCTCTCGGGCGGCGAAGTCATGGTTCAAGCATCGTTCGTCGAAACGCTTGTGCGCCAAATGAAAGATCGTGGGCTGCACGTCGCACTCGACACCAACGGCTATCTCGGATCAGAGGTGTCCGAACCATTGATGCAGGATGTCGATCTCTGGCTATTGGATATCAAGGCCTATGATGACGCGCTGCACCGTCGTATCACCGGCCGGCCGAACGCACCGGTACTCGAATTCGCGCGCCGCCTGTCGGATGCAGACAAGACAAGCTGGATCCGCTTCGTGCTGGTGCCGGGTTTGACGGATGATCCGGACGATATCGAGAACCTCGCCGATTTCGTCGCCTCGCTTAACGGCGTCGAGCGCGTCGAAGTGCTGCCTTTTCATCAGATGGGTGCCTTCAAGTGGAAAGAGCTTGGCATCGAATACAAACTGGAACACACCACCTCGCCCGATCAAGCAAGCCTCGACCGAGTGCGCCAGCAATTTGCTGCGCGTGGCTTGACCGTGTATTAACGAATTTTCGTGCCTGGTCAAAAAGACGGGAATCTATACAATGCTGCAAGTTGTTG
>JBCCHH010000195.1:0-4347 GCA_039028855.1 Pseudomonadota bacterium
GCCACATCAGAAAGACCAGCAGCATCAGGACGCCAATCGGCAGCGTGGTAAACACGGCCGAGTTGGCGTCGCCTGCCTCGGACGCCGCGCCGCCAATCTCGATTTCAACGCCGTTCGGCAGATCTTCAGGCGTGACGCGCTCAAACAGATCGGTCAACACCTGGTTGTAGGTGGCGTCCTCGGTGGTTTCGGCCTGCACCGTGGTGACGCGCCGCAGATCGAGATGCTCGATGACCGGCGGCTGAAAATTCAGCTGGGTCGTTACGAACTGGGTAATCGGGCGTGTGCCCTGATTGGTCATGACGTTCAGGCCTTCGAGCCCTTCAGAAGGGAACAGCTCGCCCTCGGGCGAACGAATGCGCATTGGCACGGGCTCGCGTCCGACGCGCCAGGTCGAGAATTCACGACCGAGCGTGGCGTCGGCCAGGATGCGACCGATCTGGGCCCGGGTCACGCCGAATCGCGCGGCCTCTGCGTCATCAATAATAAATTCCAGCGACGGCATGCCAACGCCGAGTTCGTGACGTACGTCAATTGCGCCCGGCGTATCGCGCAATGCGCGCATGATGCGATCGACGGCAGTTTGCAGGTCGGAAATGTCGTTGCCGATCAGCTGGATTTCAACCGGCGCTTCAATCGGCGGCCCCTGACCCAGGCGTTGTACAACAATCTGCGCTTCCGGGGCGAGCAGTGGCCCGCGATCGCGTACCTGTCGGGCAATGGCTGAAAGGTCTTCATCCGAACCCGAGATGATCACGAGTCGTGCAAGCTGGGGCGAGGACGGCTTGGCCGCTAGATTGTAGAAGAAGCGCGGACCGCTGAAGCCGGCAAATACATGAACGGTTTCTACATCTTCACGCAGCTTGAGTTCATCGGCCAGACTTTTCGCGATCAGCGCCGAATAATCGGTCCGGGTGCCTTCAGGGAAGCTCAGATCGACGATCATCTGATTGCGGTCGGCCGACGGGAAGAAATCGCGTGGCAGCCATTGTGAGAGGAGTGCGGCACCGACCAACATTGCAGCCGTAACGATCAAGACGATCGAACCATAGCGAACGCTGACGCGACCCAGTCGTGAACCCAGGCGTTCAAACCCGCTGTCCGCTTCCTGTGCCTGCGGATTGCGCTTGAGCAGCGCCGAACCAAGCAGCGGCGTGACCAGCAGCGCATATAGATAACTGACCACCAGGCTCAGCATGACCATAATCGGAATGCCGCGCGTGAAGTCGGCCGTGTTGCCCTGCGACAGTAACAGCGGCATAAAGGCCGCCAGCGTGGTGCCGGTGGCGGCGGCCAGTGGCGCAGCCAGTTCCTGCACGGCGCGTGCACCGGCCTGGGCGCGGCTCAGGCCGCGGTCGAGATGATACTGCAGATTCTCAATCATCACGATCGCGTTATCCACCAGCATGCCGAGTGCGATGACCAGACCGGCAATGGCAATTTGGTGCAGCACGCCGCCGCCAATCGCGAACACCGCCAGCGAGCTGAAGATCACGATCGGCAGAATGCTGGCCACGAGCAGGCCGAGTCGTAACCCCATGAACAAAAGCAGGATGACAGCGACGGTCACTACGCCAATCAACAGCGAACGCCCCAGTTCGCTCAGGCGGTCTTCGACCCAGCGCGGCTGGAAGAACATTTCCTCAATCTGCAGCGGCGCATACGCTGGGCGCAGTCGGTCGACTTCCGCACGGACTTCGCGCCCGAACTGCACCGCGTTAAGCTGATCTTCGGGGATCACCAGTCCGAGCGCGATGGTCGGTTTGCCGTCGTACCACATGCGCTCGGTTGCCGGCTGCTCGACTTCGAGACTGACGTCAGCAATTTCGGATAACGGCAGCATTGCCCCTGTGTTGGAACGGATTGGCGTGCTTAACAGTTCATCGAGGCCGTCGAAGTCGGTCAACGGCGTCAACAGCAGGCTACGGCCCTGTACATTTAGACTGCCGCCAGCAAGGGTCTGATTGCGTTCGGACAGCTGCTCGGCCAGATCGACCGAGTCGATGCCGAGACTCGTGGCCCGGGCTGGATCGAGGCGAATCAGGAGTTGCTCGCCCGGCTCGCCCAATAGTTCGATACGCGCGATATCGTCAATCCGAAATAAGTCCCGCCTCAGCGCGCGTGCCGCGTCCAGCAGTTCAAGCAGATCGTCGCTGCCGGTCAGCGCGAGGACAATGCCGTGTGCGTTCATGACTCGGTCGTTGACTTCGGGCGGACGTACGTCGGGCGGAAATTTGCGTTGGGCAATCTCGACCGCCACACGCACGCGATCCCATACGTTATCTGTGTCGTATACGCTCGGTTTCAGACCGACGCCGACAATCGCTACGCCGAGTCGGGCGGTGCCTTCGAGTTCATCGACGTCCTCGATCTGGGCAAGTTCCTCTTCCCGCGGATTCAGTACCAATCGTTCAACTTCGGATGGCTCGGCGCCGGGCCAGGCGACGATAATCTGCGCGAAGCGATATGGAAACGACGGATCTTCCTGCCGATCCATGTTGAACCAGGCCAGTGCGCCAATCAGCGACAGCAGCACAACGGTGGCGAGAATCAGGCGGCGCTGGCTCAGCGCAGAAAAAATAAGTTGCATGGCGGCTTGATCAGTTGATAATGCGAACGGCTTCACCGTCCAGCAGTTGGGCCTGGCCGGCGACGATCACTTGATCACCGGCTTCCAGTGGGCCAGATACCTGGGCCCAGCCGCGCAGCGTGCGACCGGTTTCGATCGAAACCAGCTCGGCCTTATGCCCGTCCACGTCTTCGCGCACGCGAAATACCCGGCTATACCGCGTGCCAGGGTTGACAATACTGCTCAGAGGCACGCTTAGCGCTTGACCACTGCCGAGCATGAGTTCGGCATACACCGCATCGCCGGCCAGCCAGCCTTCCAACCGGTCAGGGTTCAGGTTCGCAATTACGGCCGCGGTCTGCCCGGGTTGGGCACGACCGACTTCGATGATTTCGGCTGTGATCGAACGACCGTCAGCGGCGCGCAATAACTCAATGGGCTGACCCGCCGCTAGCGTCGTGGCCTGCCTGCCGGGTAGCTGCAGCTCGACTTCTAGTCCGTCGTTGCCGTTGATCGTGACCACGGCCTGACCGGCCGCGGCGAAGTCGCCCGGTTCCAGATGCAGCTCAACAATCTGGCCGTCAAATGGTGCGCGCAGGGATGCGTCCAGTAACTGGTTGCGCGCTTCATCGCGCTGGGCTTCGGCCCGGCCGAGCGATGCGCGGGCCACGTCGCGGTTGGCGCGGGTTTGCTCGAGTTCGTCGTCCGAAGCCAGGTTGCGCTGCACCAGCTCGGCTAGCCGCTCGGTGTCGCGTTCGAGTTGTTCGAGCCTGGAGCGTGTTTCGTTAACGCGCGCTTCAGCGGCGGCGACGCCGGGCTGCAGTGCCGGATTATGCAGCGTGGCCAGCACCTCGCCCTCACTCACTTCCTGACCCCGTTGAACGAGCCGCTCGGCCAGATAACCGGGTTGCAGGAATGCCAGATGGGCGCGTTCCACGGCCCGGATCGCACCGGGCAGACGCAGGGTTTCGGCCGTATCCAGTGCGCGCGCCTCAACTACGCGCACCGGTCGGCCGGGTTCGCTTTTGCTCTCGGTTACTGGCTCCTCGGTATTGCCGCAGCCGGTCAAGAGCACGAGCCCGATGACGAGTGATGAGACGAAACAGCACTGTAATAAACTGGTCGACCGGTCGATAACGGGCGGCAAAAAAAACGAGCGTTGGTTTTGTACGTTCATAGCGGGTTCCGATTCACTGCTGAATTCTTTAGCTGGCATGGTCAGGATTTTTGTGGTTTAAGGCCGTCCATAAAAATTTTCAAAAAATCGTCGAGAAATTCCTCATCGCTGCCAATACCTTCCCATTGACTGTGATGAGAATGGGCTTCGAACCAGTGCGTACAGGTGATAACAAACGTCGTGATCACATGCACCGGATTAATGTCATCGCGAAAAATGCCTTCGCGCTGAGCCTCGCGTATCCGTTCTGCACCCAATCGCACGAGTTCTGAGTCATTCTCACCGACACATTCATCGCGTTCGAGATGGGCCCAGGCAAACAAGCGTACAACCTCGGGGTGATTTTTTAGAAAATGGAAGTAATTGATCACGCCGCGATGCAACAGATCGCCATTGGAGGGCTCGGCTTCCATCAAATCGCGGCGCTGATTCTCAGCATACAGTCCGAACGCCGATTCCTTCGACGCCTTCCACAATGCGTCCTTGCTGCCGAAGTGATGATGAATCAAGCTCTTGGTTACGCCCGAGCGTTCGGCAATCTCGCGCATGGCGACATCGGCAAAGCCTTTTTCGACAAACAGATCAAACGCCGCATCGAGAA
>JBCCHH010000196.1:0-4331 GCA_039028855.1 Pseudomonadota bacterium
CCTGTCCCCTGTCCCCACCTTCAGCGCCAAAGCGCTTGCCCCACTCCATGCCGTCGCCTCCCCAACACTCTCCCCAACCCTCACGCCAACACTCAAATCACTCTGAACTGATCCGCCAATTGCAAGCACCGTCACAGGCAGGGCCAGCAGTACCAGCAATTGGTGAAACCACTCCGCTTGCGACAACACGCCGATAACAGGCAAACCAGCCGCCAGCAGCGGCAGCGCAAGGCAATGGATCAGACACAGGGCGGACAAGCTAATCGCGGAGAAATCTAAAGCTGCAGTTTTGGTATTCATCACCTACCCGTAGTACTTGGAATGGATCAATGATCAAATCATCCAATGTGATTGGTTTTATTGAGCACCGCTGTCTTTCCCATCCCAAAACCTAATGGGTCGGAAAAGATGCACGTGTTGAACTTCGACGGTGACATCCAGCGTATGATCTGTTGGCAGCCCGCTCAATAGTCTCGAGTCTTGAAACATTATAACACTCGCTTGTCGGAGACTGAATATGGTCCGAATCAGACAAAAACAGCAAAATGCGGCTCAAAAAGGAGGCTGTGATACAGTGCAGGCCGCCCAAGATTGCGCCGAGATGAATAGCTAGAGTTCACCCACGTCCATTCGAACGCTCTGAACCGATGCTGAGCCTTCAATGAAACGATCAATTCGGTGAACGCCCTTAGGCAGCAACAGCGCGATGGATTCACCCGGCCACAGCATAATTCGATCCACCGGCACCGCGTCGATCGGCTCGCCCCAGGCGCGCGCCTCAACAATCGTCCGCTCATGATCACTCAGCAGATGTTCGGGCACTTCCACGGCCTGAATGCCCGGCATGAATCGCCATTCAGGGCGGTACTGGTTGAAGCTCAGCGGTGGATGCGCAATGACGAGATCATGCTGTCCAGGCATATGCCTGGGGCTTGGCATCGACAGTGAAATTGAATGGTGTCCAGAAATACAGTCAGTCTGATCGATAGTGAGTGGATCCAGTCCGGTCTTTTGCGCCAACCGTGCTGCCATCCAAGCGAGCGGCTCGCCAAAGAAATAAATCGGTACTTCAGCGGCATGGCTATAATCCACATGAACAAGCAGCCTGGTATCTTTCGGCATACGCTCAATCAACTCAGCTAAACGATCAGCCTGACGCTCTTCCCTTCGCTCCACCTGTTCTCGTAACGGCAGTCCATGGTCTGTTTCTACGTTTCTTCGATCATAGGCAAACAACTTGTAATCAAGCTTCATAAACAAACGTACCAGGCGACCGAACGCCGGCTCGTTCACATAGGTTCCACCATTGGTTAGTGGATACACAAATCCAGCGTCATTGGAAAACGTGTCCGGATCAAATGCCTCTGCGGCAAAATAGCGGTAACCCAAAGGGGCAAAGCGCTCCGCTACGCGCTGAATGAAATAGCGATGCACCGGCCGATCATGCGCTTCGTTGATTATCAATACGCGAGTCTGTGATGCCAGTTCCGCAATCCGATCGAGCGGGTCTCGCTCAAAATCATCAACAGACCGACAGGCTTGGGCTACATTGGTCCACCCTTCAACCTGCGCATGCAAATCCTCACGCCCGACTGCAGGCAGCATCTGCATATGCCGCTGACCGTCACGACTCAATAAATCTTCGGGTTGCTTGAACTGAACCCGGTCAAATAACTGATCAACATAACCCGGCCGCTGATACTCATCCGCATTCAAGCGATCCGGCAAAACATCATGGTTAACGCTACAAGCCGCAACAGACAGGTTCATAAGTAAAGTCAGGCCAATGATTAAACCATTCTTCACACTGCTCTCATACAAATTTCCCAAAGTAACCAGCAAGCAATCGCTATTATCTAGTATTTATGAGAGCCGATCGTAGTTAAATCAATGGTTGATAACTGGCTGCAGGAATAAATAGCTTCTGACCTACAGATTGGCATTCATCAACGAGAGCCTGAACACTACCGCAATATTCTGGATCGACTTTGCGCTAAACAAAACTTGGGACAGCGTCGGATTAGGTCGTGACTAAATCATTGGCCGTATAGCTTGGCAGCGATATCGAGCGTGAGGATCGCAAGCGTATTGTATCCGGAATTGTTATTGTTCAGAATAATCACAACGCCTCTCCTGTCTGGAAATCGCGTGATCATGCTGGTGTAGCCAGCCATTTCTCCATTGTAGGTCTGTATCGGCAGTGTCTCACCATTCTCCAGTGGGGCCGCAAGCACATCCCAGCCCATCGGGCCGGAACGATCGAACATCTCGGCCTGGCTGTCTGAACTAAGAAGCGTATCGTCCCACAGTGCTTGATGCCAGCGGAACAGATCGCTTGCCGTAGAGTACATAGACGCGGTAGCGCGATGTAGCTTTGGATTAATGATCGGAATATGAACGTAGGCGTTGTCCTCTTCCTGCAGGAAATTCTGAACCACTGCGGGTTCAATCGCCTCGGCATAGATCTGGCCCGTGTCATTAAGTTCGAGCGGCGTAAGAATAGTCTCAGACAAAACAGCTTCGTACGACTTGCCAGTGACGGCCTCAATAATCAGGCCGAGCAAGAAGCAGTTGGCACTTGAATACAGATAATCCGAGCCAGGCTCGAACTTCAGCGGCAACGATGCGATCGCGCTGACCAAGCCCTCGAGCGAGAGCGATTGCTTATATTCAGTATCGAACCAGCCGGGCAGATCCACATAGTGCGGGATGCCCGATCGATTTTGCAAAAGCTGGCGGATGGTAATGCGCTCAGCGTAGTCTGCAGGGTAGTCAGCAAGGTGAGCTTTAAGCGTATCGTCCAGACTCAGCAGGCCTTGTTCAGCCAGCTCAAGAACCAAAATAGTAGTGAAGCTTTTTGTCATGGAGGCGATCGCGAAACGGCTGTTCGGCTCGATCACGTCGCCCTCAGTCAACGAAGGAGAATAATGGGCCTGCTCGAGAATGATCTTGTCGTTATCGGCAACAAGAACGACGCCTGAAAAATTCGCGGCCGCTAATCTTGTCGAAACCAGTTCCTGAAGGGCGCTTTGAGGGATTTCAGGCTGCGTCGTTGCTTGGTCCGCATTAGCAGATCCGAACATGCCCAAACCAAATGCTGCTGCAATCAAAGAAGCAGCGATCGTTGCTTTTTCCATAAACTATAGAATCTAGTAGTTAAATTAAGAGCTCAGGATCAAGTTTTTTCTTGCATTACCTCTCGCACAATTCTTCTTACTATGAGAGGAGATAACAGAAATAGGCCATTGCCTACTCATCTGTAAGCAATAGTGAAATCTGTGAATCGTTTATGCTCCGAAACTGCTTACGCAAACACTGATCAAGCCGCCCGAAAACAGCCCCAACACAATCATCGCCAGTCCATTCACCGACAGCATGACTTGGAAATCCAGCGGTGCGGTAACGGCTTCGCTCGATTCGGGCTCATCGAAATACATGAGCTTGACGATACGCAGGTAGTAAAACGCACCGATGACGGCGGTGACTACGGCCAGGATCGCCAGACCGATGAAGCCGGCACCGATCGCAGCGGCAATGACCTGCCACTTGGCGAAGAAGCCGACAAATACCGGTATGCCGGCTAGCGAGAACATGATCATAAGCATCATCAGCGCAAACCACGGACTGCGTTTGGCCAGGCCTTTGAAGTCGTCGAGATTTTCCGCTTCAATGCCTTCGCGCGTGAGCAGAATCATGACGGCAAAAGCGCCGGCCGACATGATGGCGTAGACGATCGTGTAGAACATCGCTGCAGCATAGCCTTCGGGCGTCGCGGCGAGTACGCCGAGCAGAATAAAGCCGACGTGTGAGATGGTCGAATAGCCGAGCATACGTTTGATGTTCGTCTGGGCAATCGCAACGACGTTGCCGAGAATCATCGACAGTGCGGCCAGCACCACGAGCATGGCCTGCCAGTCGGAATGCATACTGCCCATACCATCTTCGAGCATACGGATGATCAGCGCCAGGTAGCCGAGCTTGGGCAGCGATGAAATCAGCAGCGTGATCGCGGCCGGCGCACCCTGATAGACATCGGGCAGCCACATATGAAACGGTACGGCACCAAGCTTGAACGCGACGCCGACCACGACAAAGGCCAGACCGAACGACAGCAGCAGAGTATCGCCGGCACCGTTAGCCAGACTGGCGGCGATTTCGTTCAGCGCCAGCGTGCCGGTTGCGCCATAGATCAGGCTCATACCGAACAGCAGAATGCCGGAGGCCAGTGAGCCGAGGATGAAGTACTTCATGCCGGCTTCCGAACCCATGACCGAATCGCGGTTCAGCGCAACCAGTGCGTAGCTTGACAGCGCCAGCAACTCTAGTCCTAG
>JBCCHH010000197.1:0-4250 GCA_039028855.1 Pseudomonadota bacterium
ACGATTTTCGACAGCCGATTGTTTACCATGAATCGCTGTAATTTCAAGGGGTTTTACATGCGCACACTGCTATTTTCTGCGCTACTTTTTCTTGCGGTTTTTTCCGGTCTGGCCGAGGCCCAGCTCCGGCTGCACGGCTCGAATACCGTCGGAGAACAACTCGCACCGGCGCTGGTTCGCGCCTGGCTTGAAAGCGGCGGCTATGATCAGATTACCGTCGAACAGGACGCTGAGCTGGAGCGCCTGATCATTGGTCGCAATGCAGCGGGGCAGGAACGCTCTGTCGAGATTCACGCGCACGGTTCATCGACTTCGTTTCGAGGCATGAACTCCGGTATTGCCGATATCGGCATGTCGTCACGCCGCATTCGGCCAACTGAAATCGAGCAGCTCGGCTTTCTTGGCCAACTCAATGAGCCAAAAAATGAGTACGTGATCGGTATCGACGGTCTGGCGGTCATTGCGCACCCATCCAACCCGATCCACACACTCAGCATCGAGCAGACACGCGCGGTGTTCTCGGGCCGCATTCGTAACTGGCGCGAGCTCGGCGGCAACGATGCGTCGATCAATGTCTATGCACGTGATGAACAGTCCGGCACCTGGGATTCATTCGAATCGATGGTCCTGCAGGACGAGCCGTTAACGCAGGCACAGCGTTTTGAATCTTCGTCGGAATTATCTGATCAGGTTGCGGCCGATCCGAACGGCATCGGCTTTATCGGCCTGCCGTATGTACGCAATGCACGTGCCCTGGCCATTTCAACAGGCGGCAAGCCCGTGCTGCCCGAGCGTTTTTCCTCAGCCACCGAAGACTATCCGCTGAGCCGACGCCTGTACATCTATGTTCCTGATCGCCAGCTTAATGATCTCGGCGGCAAACTGGCCCAGTTTGCCATCAGCCGACCCGGCCAGGCGATTGTCGACGAACTGGGCTTCGTCGGCCAGGCCATCGAACTGCAGCGCAGTGCCATGCCCGACCTGGCACCGGATGAGTACCGTGCCTTTGTCGGCGGCGCGCTTAGGGCCTCGCTGAACTTCCGCTTCGAAGCAGGCCGACCCGTGCTTGACAGCAAATCCGAGCGCGACCTGGATCGACTGGCCGAATTCATGCGCGAACCAGATCTCGACGATCACAGAATATTGCTGATGGGCTTTGCCGACCCGTCCGAAACCATGCGCTATATGAGCGTTACGCTTTCCATGGATCGCGTCGACTATGTCGCCAGCCTGCTCGCACAACGCGGCGTCACAGTATCGCGTGTCCGCGGCTTCGGCGATGCACTGACGCTGGCCGATGGCACCGGCCCGAGCAGTCAGGCCAAAAATCGTCGCGTGGAAGTTTGGGTACAGGCGCCTCCGGATCGTATTTCCGATCGCAATGCAGGCGGTATTTGATCTGATGGCCGAATAACTGCATTAACAGCATTAATAGTGTCGGCAGCATCTCACCGTCCGACAATAAGCCCGGATTTGCTGTAGTGCCCGGCGCGTCATACCAGGCGTGGCGAGCACGCTGAAATACCGCTCGCTATGACCCTCCACAGTAAAGTAAGACTCGACCCTCAAAATGGTGAAGACTCGCATCCAAAACGTGGATGGTGTTTGATTCAATCCTGCAACACGGGCAAATGATGGAATATGCACCTTGCTGCAGTCGAAAGAATATGCAAGATTCAATTGATAAAGTTCCCGTATCTAACTAAAAATAAAACAATTTAAGCTCTTGGAATTCGCAAAAAAACCATGCATAATTGAGCTAGGATAATCAAATCCTCATTAGCATGATGATGAAACGACATTCTCGACTGCTGGTCGGCCTAATTGCCATGCTATGGCTGGCCGCTTCGCTCTCACCGGCTCTTGCCGGTGAAGTCGAGAACGTGCGCGTATGGGCCAGCCCCGATAAAACACGAGTCGTGCTGGATCTGGATCAACCGGTTGACTATCGCCTGTTCACGCTCGACGGACCGGACCGACTCGTGATTGATATCGATCAGTCGACAATGCAGATCGACCCCGAACTCAATCCCGAGCACAGCGGTGTAGTCAACAATATTCGCCACGGCATTCGCGAAGGTCATGATTTACGCGTCGTGCTGGATTTGGACTCGAGTGCGCGCGCCAACAGTTTTCTGTTGCCGCCGACCGCACATTACGGCCACCGACTGGTGCTTGATCTTTTCCCGGCCGATGCCGAGTCAGCAGCCGAGCGCGTGCGTGCCGTAGCCCAGACCCTGCCGGATGAAGATCGCGACATGATCGTCGCAATTGATGCCGGTCACGGCGGTGAAGACCCGGGCGCGATCGGGCCCGGTGGTTCCTATGAAAAGAACATCGTGTTCGCCATCGCACGCGAACTGGCCCAGCGCATCGACGATGCACCCGGCATGCAGTCGGTGCTGATTCGCACCGGTGACTATTACGTACCGCTGACCGAACGCTTCGAGCGCGCACGCGAAGCCCGGGCCGACCTGTTCCTGTCGATTCATGCCGATGCGTTTCGGGACTTCCGCGTGCGCGGCAGCTCCGTGTTTATCCTGTCGCGTCGCGGTGCCTCGAGCCAGGCCGCGCGGCTGTTGGCCGAAAGCGAAAACGCGGCCGATCTGATCGGCGGAGTCAGCCTGGAACAGAACGACGATATGCTTAAATCAGTGCTGATCGACCTGTCGCAAAATGCATCGATCGAATATAGCGGCAAAGCAGCGCAGTCGATATTTGATTCGCTCAATACCGTGCAGCGTTCGCATCGTCGTCAGGTCGAAAGCGCGAATTTCGTCGTACTACGCTCGCATGATGTACCCAGCGTACTGGTCGAGGTTGGCTTTATCAGCAACCCCGATGACGAAAAGAACCTCGGTTCGCGCAAGCACCGCCAGAAAATTGCCGATGCAATTACCGCTGGCGTGAGCGATTATTTCAACCAGAACGCACCGCAAGGCACTTGGTTTGCCGCCAATCGCAAGCCTTCGCGGCATATCGTGCGTCGTGGCGACACGCTTGGCACGATTGCGCAACGCTATTCAATCAGCATCAATCGCCTGCGCAACGCCAACGACATCAAAAATGATGTAATCCATCCTGGCGCCGTGCTGGTAATTCCAACCGGCTAAGCACTCAAACGACGGCCGAAACACAGCGGAAATTCCTTCCATTCAGGACTTGTTTACGGCTCCGTAATCCTGTAGTATTTCCGCTCTTAACTTGATCGATTCTTTTTTGGACGTATTTGCATGAAAACATTCAGCGCCAAGCCGCACGAAGTGCGCCGCGAGTGGCTCCTGGTTGACGCCGAGGGTAAAACCCTGGGCCGCCTGTCGAGCGAAATTGCCCGTCGTTTGCGCGGCAAACACAAGCCGGAATTCACGCCACACGTTGATACCGGCGACTACGTCGTGGTCGTCAACGCCGACAAGGTCCGCGTTACCGGCCGTAAGTTGACCGACAAGGTGTATTACCGCCACACGGGCTACATCGGCAACCTGAAATCGATCACGCTCGAGAAGCTGCTGGATAAGAATCCGGAGCGCGTGATCGAGCATTCGGTCAAAGGCATGATGCCAAAGAACCCGCTTGGCCGCGCGATGCTGAAAAAGCTCAAAGTCTACGCCGGTACCGAACACCCACATACCGCTCAGCAGCCGCGTGCTGTCGAACTGTAAGCCAACACGGAAAAGAGACATGTCTACCGAACAATTTTACGGAACCGGCCGCCGCAAGACCTCAACTGCGCGTGTCTTCATGCGCCCGGGTAAAGGCCAGATCATCGTCAACAAAAAGCCGCTTGAAGAGTTCTTCGGCCGCGAAACCGCACGCATGATCGCACGTCAGCCGCTGGAACTGGTCAAGTTGACTGACAAGTTTGACATTCACGCCACCGTATCGGGCGGCGGCACCACAGGCCAGGCCGGCGCGCTGCGTCTGGGCGTGGCACGTGCGCTGACCGAGTACGACGAAAACCTGCGCGGCGAATTGCGTGGTGCCGGCTTCCTGACGCGCGATGCACGTGCGGTCGAGCGGAAGAAAATCGGTTTACACAAGGCCCGGAAAGCCACCCAATACTCAAAACGCTGATTCTGGACGCGTCTTTTCGCCCCAACCGGGGCTGTACGGTGCTCGAAATCCTCATGGGCCTTTAAGCTCACTCCGGTTTCTCCGCTCCGTGCATCACCGGCTGGAACGAAAATCCGTCGCCCAGTCGAGTAGCGACAAAAATCTACTCTCCAAAACCCGTAGCTGTTTGAACATAT
>JBCCHH010000198.1:0-4244 GCA_039028855.1 Pseudomonadota bacterium
GATAGGTGCTTTGCGCTTCTACGTTTACGCGTCCCCAATCGAAGCTCTGAGCCCAGGTTACGTTCAGGTCCAATCCTCGTACTTTCTGTGCATTGATGTTGACAAAGCTGTCATTGATATTGGTGATGTTGTTCGGGAACTGACCGGAATCATTGGGCTCACGAACCAGTAAATCACAGAACGCGTTGGGAAAGTTATCGGCGCTGTAGCAACCGGCAACGATTGCAGAGGCACCCAAGCGAGCAATCTGATCGTTGACTTCGATTTCAAAATAATCGAGCGCGACGTTCAGGTTGGCAAACTCCGGGCTCCAGACAATACCGGCAGTAAACGCATCGGACGTTTCGGCTTCGAGATTGTCGACGCCGCCACCGGTAACAACGAGGGCCGAAGAACCAGCGCCAGTGTAACCTTGTGGCACACCGGCAGCGGCACAGTTGCGGCGGACGTTTTCATTGGTGCTGTTTTCCCAGGTGATGCACGGGTCGATGTTGAGCTGGTTCTGAAAACCTGTCTGATTGCCCAGGAATTGCTCAAATAGCGCAGGCGCACGGTACGATGTGCCCAGGGTCGTGCGCAGGCGCACACTGGGCACCACCTGCCAGTTCAGCCCCAGCTTATACACCCAGTCCGATCCGCCAGCATCGTAGTCAAAGTAGCGAGCTGAGCCGTTCAGTGTCAGTGACTCGATGCCGGTAACGCCGGCTAAAAGTGGCACTTCAACTTCGGCAAACACTTCGGCTACACTGTTGCTGCCTTTGGTTCTGGTTGCCGATGAACCACTGTATACGTTTCCGTCCTGAGCCAGTTGATCAGGCTGGTCGTCGATACTGAAGTCGCGATATTCAAAGCCGATAGCACTACCCACGGTGCCGGCCGGTAACTGGAACAAATCGCCTGAAACAATACCGGTGATTTGCCATTGGTCATAGACGGTATTGCCTTCAATTTCAGCCCCGACGGCCGCTTCTAGTTGCTCCCTACATGCACCACTCAAGAAACAGGGGTCGAATACATCCCAGGTGGGCGCATCCGGATCAAAGTTGATATCCCCTGAACGGGTCGCGTCAAGCACATTGCTGGCATAGTCACCATCCGAGCGTGAATAGGTTGCATACACGTCCCAACCCCAGAAGCTGTCGGTTGGAAACACCCCGGACAAGCCGGTTGATAAATAGAAGTAATCAACGGTGACTTTCTGATCTGCACGATAGGGATAGACTGGCAATGCAAGCTGCAGCTCATCGGCGTCTACAGGTACATAATCAGGATCATTCGCATAGGGAATTGTGTTGGCACCGCCAATCTGCGGAAAAAACTGGCGCCAGCCTTCGGCAGTGGTTTCGCGGCTGCTGTAGAGAACATCAGTATCCCAGTCAATATTGCCCAGGCTGAAATCCGCAGTGGCATACACATTGATTCGCTCTTGCTGATTGATCGCGGTGGTGTTTCCCAAAAAGTCGAAATTGTTTACATCTTCATAGAAGGCACCATTGAACGGGTCATCGTCATATCGACCGATTACGCGCGGTCGATAGCCTGGAATTGGACCGATCGTGCTTCCATCCGGCGAGGGAATGTAGCGAACATCTCCTGGCGCTGTAAAATCCAGCACGGTGTTGGCATACAGATTTTTAGCGCAGCCTCCCAGTGCAGTGCCCGCTGTGATTGAGCGGTCTTCCCTGTCAATGCGGTTTCCGTTTGCATCAAAGTAACGATCTTGAGCACAATTCAGGAAATCACGATCTGCATGTCGTAAGGCTTCCTGTCGAGTGTATTGGGCCGACAAGGTCACATTGCCGCTATCGAAGTTTGCGCCAGTAATGAAACCAAACCGTGAGAAGCTGCCGCCGTCTTCCTGTGGCACATTGGCAGCAATACTAACCTCGGTTTGATCGACCGAGCGGCGGGTGATGATGTTGGCGACACCTGCAACCGCATCCGATCCATAAATCGAGGAGCTGCCATCGAGTACGATTTCGAAACGGTTCACGGCAATATCCGGGATGGCGCTCAAATCCAGCGCCTGTACCTGACCGCGAGTGCCCGAGCCTCCAGGGCGACGTCCATTGAGCAGCGTTAGCGTACGGGAAATGCCCAGGCCGCGAAGGTCGAGCGCTTGAACCCCGGTTCCACCCTGGACGACAAAACCATTGAACTGGTTTCTGAGTTGTGTGGTTCCAGCAGCAACCGTCGATTCTTGAAGGATGTCAGCAGCGGTAAGGTTGCCCGCCTGAAACTGCGTTTCAGCATCTATCACCTGCATCGGAGATGTGGAAGTAAAGTCTTCGCGTTTAAGCAAAGAACCGGTAACCTGGACTCGTCCGAGCTCCGCGACGTCTTCATCGTCTTCGGACGTAACCTCTTGATCCTGATCGCTGTTATTATCCTGTGCCGAGACAGGGGCTGCGGCTGTCAATGCGGCAATCAAAAGCACGGCTAATGTGCCTTGAAGCCATAGAGCTAGTGAAGTACGAATTCTCTGCATGTTGTTATCCTCATGGGCAACACGCCGACCGACCATCGGGCAGCGCGGATAACAAATGCTAGAAAAACGTTAAGTTATTGAACGTATGGCTTTATTCGGATGAACCTAATAGCTTAGGGAAAGCTTAGGAAACGATTGCAGATCAGTCGGGTTCCAGTGAATCCAGCCCGAGTGCGCGTTGGATGCCGCTAAAGCGTGGGTCTTGCCGAAATGGGGCCATCTCTGCCAGCCACGGATCGATGATAAAGAAACGTTGCTCTTCGATCGCGGTTTGGGCTAATTCAAACGCTGTATCCAGTGCCCCGGCAATGGTGAGCATAAATGGTGCAATGCCTGAATCAAGCTGACCCAGTTGCACGCGTTCGCGGATGTTGGCGACCAGTGTCGGTGTAGGCTTGCGTTCAATCAGCGCATCGACCAGATATTTCGGCCACATCCAGTCGCTCTGTTCCTGACGCCGCTGATTAAGTTCGGCCCATTGTTTGATACGGGTTTCAGTCCAACCCTCGCGGTGCAGCAGCAGGCAGTGGAGATTGTCGGTAAATACTGCATCGGCACCGAGCTGGCGGGCTTTTTCCAGTTCTTCCCGAGCCCGTTCCTGCTCGCCGTGCAATAGCATCCAGCCGAGTACCAAGTGGGCGCTGGCCGCAAGCGGCTGGAGTTGGCACGCCTGTTTCATCATCGCTTTGGCAGCGTCAATTCGGCCCAGGTGCAGTAACAATTCGGCGTAGCCGTGCAAAACGATCGGGTCGAGTGGCTGGAAGGCATACGCGCGTTGATACTGCTCGAGTGCTTCGGGCCATTGCCATTGTTCGTGTGCGAGTCGGCCGAGCACTGCCCACGCCAGGCCGTTGGCTCCGTCCAGTTCCAGGGCCTGTTCGGCATTTTTACGTGAACTTCGAATGTGCAATGCGGCGGGCTCATCCGAATATAAATAGATCAAGGATCTGGCGTGTGCCAACAGAGCCCAGGCTTGGGCCTGATGGGGTCGTTCCTCAAGGTGCTTTTGCAGAACATCAACGGCCAGGTGAATATCCTGATGATTGCGCCGAACCAATAAATAGCGAGCCATCGCGATGACTTCTTCAGCCTGACTCATGGTTCGGGCCGGTTCTGATTCAGGGACTTGTTGCTTGGTTCGCGTCAACGGCCGGATCGGCGCAATCGCCTTGTAGCCGATGCGCTGAATGGTGTCGATGTATTGCGCCGGGTTGCGCTGATCGCCGAGCGCCTTGCGCAGTTCGCTGATTGCGCGCGTTAGCGAGGACTCGCCGGTGTCCGGCGAGGGCCAGAGTTGATCAAGCAGCTCATTCCGCGTGCAGGGTTCATCGTGCTTTGCAATCAAAGCCAGCAGCAGTTGCATGACTTTGGGCTCAAGGCGAATGCGTCGATCATCCCGGCGGATACTGTTCTCGGTTGGAATAATCGACCACTCGCCAAAGCGAAAACCACGATTTAACCAGGCTGGTGTCGGTGAGCTCCGATTGCCTGTGGCGTTATAGTTAAGCGTGTTCATGGCTGGTTGGATTTCAGTTAGCTTTTTGTGATGTATATATAGTAGTTTGATCTTGAGGAACGCCCGCCTTTGCGCACCGTCGCCATACACCGTCAACGGCGCATCCGCGCGGGCCTGAGCGATGAACCGGGGCATGACAAAGCCCTTGTCGGCCCGCTGCAGGGGGCCCGCGACATTGAAGGGCCGCACGATCTGATAGGAAAACGCCGCCGGGTCGACTTGCCAGGCGTTCTCGAGCAC
>JBCCHH010000199.1:0-4219 GCA_039028855.1 Pseudomonadota bacterium
TGCAGCGACTGATAGCCGTTCGGTTTCGGCAGCGCGATATAGTCCTTAAAGCTGCCCGGACGCGGTTTGTACAAGCTGTGCGCGACGCCGATGGCCTGATAACAGTGCGATTCGGCGTGTGTGATAATGCGAAAAGCATACAAGTCGTTGATCTGATCGAAGCTCAGCGATTTGTCGCGCATCTTCGAATACAGACTGTAGATGCTTTTGGCGCGCCCCTCGACGCGCGCCGGAATGCCCGATTCGTTCAGGCGCTTTTTCAGCGCTTCGCTGACGTCATCGATGATCTGCTTGCGGTTTTGCGTGATCGACTCGACGCGCTGTTTGATCTGACTGGAACGCCACGGATGCAGATTGGCAAAGCCGAGGTCTTCGAGCTCGAGCCGCATCATGTTCATGCCGAGCCGATCGGCAATCGGTGCGTAGATATCCAGTGTTTCGCGCGAAATGCGTCGGCGCGATTCCGGTGACATCGCGCTGATCGTGCGCATGTTGTGCAGACGGTCGGCCAGCTTGATAAAGATCACGCGCAAATCGCGGCTCATCGCCAGCAACAGCTTGCGGAAGCTCTCGGCATCGGCCTCGCGCCGGGTGCGGAATTTCATCTTGTCAAGCTTGGTGACGCCATCGACCAGCTTGGCGACTTCGTCGCTGAAATCAGTTTTCAAGTCATCGAGCGTGAGTTCGGTATCTTCAACCGTATCGTGGAGCAGGGCGGCCGTGATGGTCGGAGTATCCATTCGCATGCGCGCTAGGATATGCGCGACGGCCACGGGATGGAGGATGTAGGGCTCACCGGATTTACGCGTCTGACCGCTATGCGCTTCGGCACCGACTTCATAGGCACGCAGCACCGTGGCCACATGGTCGGGCTCAAGATAGGTATTGAGTAGGGTGCGAAGCTCCCGAACCGGACCCGGATAACTCACCGGAAGCTCCGCAGAGCTACTGCGCGGCTGTCTGGCGGCGGCCGGCGTTGCTCGGAATCCTCAGGTACATGAAAGTACATTCCGGTTCTTGCGCTACGGCGGCCACCACCAGACAGCCGCTCGTCACGCCCTGCGAAGCTTCCGGACCCCGCAATACGATCTACACAACCGGCTGCTGGCGTCCGGCGTTGCTCGGAATCCTCAGGTACATGAAAGTACATTCCGGTTCCTGCGCTACGGC
Organism: Pseudomonadota bacterium; assembly: GCA_039028855.1. GTDB lineage: Bacteria > Pseudomonadota > Gammaproteobacteria > Xanthomonadales > Wenzhouxiangellaceae. Next base: position 1,171 of record JBCCHH010000199.1, read on the forward strand.
GGCCACCGCCAGACAGCCGCTCGTCACGGCCTGCGAAGCTTCCGGACCCCGCAATACGATCTACACAACTGGCTGCTGGCGTCCGGCGTTGCTCGAAATCCACGGATACAAGCAAGTACATTCCGGTTTCTGCGCTGCGACGGCCACTGCAAGACAGCCGCTCGTGATGCCTTGAGGTCGGTAGGGGCCCCACATGACGATCAAGGCAAGCAGCGTCTGATTTTGTTCGCTGCTGAAACCCACTGCTTGCATGCGTAAAGATGGCAGCCTGTGGGCGCATAGAAATGTGCTTTTTGCAGTAGCCGCGTGAGTTAGCTGTTAGTCTTCATCCGGCGGCGGTGGCGGCAGTTCGGCCTGCATGGCGGCCAGACGTGCGTCGAGCTCGGCCTGATAGGTGCGGATGTTGTCCTGATCGATCTCGCCATCGGCGATTTCGCGCAGTGCGATTACAGTCGGCTTGTCGGTTTCTTCATCGACCAGCGGGTCGGCGCCGTTGGCGATCTGGCGCGCACGCTGGGCGGCCATCACGATCAGGTTGAAACGATTCGGTTCGACGTCAATACAGTCTTCTACGGTAACGCGGGCCATGTTGGCTCCTGAGCAATTTCATTAGTAACCCTATATTGTAATCGCGTTTTATTCGTTCGCCAATAGTTCGCGCAATAAGGTTTTCTGCTCTGATTGCTGACGTTTTCTGCGCAGCGGCCAGGCCCGCACGATACTGGCCAGTTGCTCAGCGGCCTGATCGAAGTCGTCGTTGACGACCAGCCAGTCGAAATCGGTGCAGGCCGAAATTTCATTTTGCGCTTCGCCCAGACGGCGCGCGATGACATCGGCCTGATCGGTGCCGCGCCCAACCAGGCGCTTTTTCAACACCTCCATCGAAGGCGGCAGAATAAAAATCTGACAGGCTTGCGGGTGCGAGATGCGTACCTGGGCTGCACCCTGCACATCAATTTCCAGCAGCACGTCGCGACCCTGTTGCCAGAATTGTTCGACATGCGCGCGATCGGTGCCGTAGTAGTGTCCGAACACTTCTGCATGCTCCAGAAAACGCCCCTGGCCAATGCGCTCGCGAAAGGCATCGCGGTCGATAAAGTGATAATGCTCACCGTTGTTTTCACCTTGCCGTGGTTGTCGCGTGGTGGCAGAAACTGAAAACGCAAGATTGGGGAAGTGCTCGAGCAGACGACGAATCTGACTGCTCTTGCCGGCGCCTGACGGGGCTGCGATTACATACAGCTCACCGGTCTTATTCAACATTCTGCACCTGCTCGCGCATCTGTTCGATCAGCACTTTCAATTCGACCGCAACACCGGTGGTTTCAGCGGCGACGGCTTTGGAGCCGAGTGTGTTGGCTTCGCGATTGAGCTCCTGCATGAGGAAATCCAGTCGGCGACCAATCGGTTCTTCTAAGCCGAGCACGCGGCGAATTTCGGCAACATGGGCATCGAGTCGATCGAGTTCTTCGTCCACATCCAGCTTGGTCAACTGTAGCGCGATCTCCTGCTCCAGTCGGCCCGGATCGAGATCTGTTCCGAGATTGCTCAAGCGCTCGTCATAGCGCTGGCGCAGCGCCTGACGCACGGCCGGCAAATGTGCGCGCACCTTGGCGAGCTGTTGTTCGATGCCATTGAGTCGCTGCTCGAGCATGCCGGTAATCGCCTGGCCTTCCTGCGCCCGCGCATCGATTAGAGCGTCGATGGCGTCGTCGAGCAAGGTCATCGCCTGCTCACGCTCAGCATCGAATTCCGGCCGCTGTTCAATCAGAATGCCGGGCCAAGCCATCATCGCGACCAGATCAGTGGGTGCTGGATTTGTTGCCATCGAAGCCAGCTTCTTGTGACTGTCCAGCAGCACCTGGGCCAATGGCTCATTTAAACGCGGTGCCGCCGAAGCTGCGCCGGGATCAAGCTGAAAGCGCAGCGTCGCCTCAAGCTTGCCGCGATTCAGTCGTGCCTTGAAGCGTGCCCGGATATCCGCCTCAAGCATGCGGAAGTCCTCCGGCAGCCGCAGATTGAGATCGAGATAGCGTTGATTGACGCTGCGGATTTCCCACGTCAACTGACCAGTCGCGCTAGTTGAAGCGCGGCTGGCGTAGGCAGTCATGCTGTGAGTCAAACTATAAATCCTATTTTTGGAAAAACTTAGGTCACATGGTAACTGATCGGGTTTTCCTGCTTGGTCTCGCGTGCGTATTGGACCGTGTTCCGAATAAAATGAACTGCCTTTCCTGTGTGCTTGTCCATAATAATCAGGAACAATCTATATTGAAATTGACAATTGACGAGGTAGTGCAGATGAGCAACTCAACGAACTGCTTACGAGGTTTGATAATTTCTGCCAGTGTGCTATTGCTTGCTGCTTGCGCAACCGTGAGTGATTCGCACAATCAAGCGGTAGCGCAATCGGCTCCGAATGGCATGGTCTCGCTCGATTCACGCGATTTCGATCAAGCCTGGATTCGGTCAGATCTGGATGTTTCCGGATTTACCGCTGTCATCATAGAACCGGCCGAGATCGAGTTCGATCCTGCCTGGGCGCGTTCGGATCAGCGTACCGGTTCGCGCCTGCCGAAGGATCTGGCGGATATCGACGGCACACGCGAAGAAATGCTCAAGGTGATCGACCAGGGTATTCGCCAGGCGCTGAAAAATGACGGACGCTTTCGCGTTGTAGAAACGGCCGGTCCTGGTGTGCTGCGCCTGCGTCCGCGTGTCGATGATCTGCATATTTCGGCGATTGATCCGATGAAAATGGTGGCACGCAGCGACCAGTATGTGCACAGCGTCGGCCATGGTCGTGCCGGTATCGAAGTAATCGATTCGGTCAGCGGTGAGGTGTTGATGCAGATGTCCGATCCGCGCGAAACGCGCCGCTATCCCAATCTGCAGTTGGCCAATCCAGGCCTGGTTGCCGCTGACTTTATCGAATGGTACCAACGCTTCAGCGAAGACGTGTTGAATCAGATGTCACCATCCTGAGTCAGCCAGGCCCGCGTGGTGGTGAGCTGCGCAGCGTACGGTGTATTCGGCCTGCCCTCAAGCA
>JBCCHH010000200.1:0-4208 GCA_039028855.1 Pseudomonadota bacterium
CACTTCGGTCACCAGACCCGCTACTGGAACCCGAAAATGGAGCCCTACATTTTCGGCGCCCGCGGCAAAATTCACATTATTAACCTTGAGCGCACTCTGCCACTGCTCAAAGAATCGCTCGATTTCATCAGCCGCATGGCGGCCAAGCGCGGCAATATCCTGTTCGTCGGCACCAAGCGCGCGGCAGGGCAAGCCATTGCCGAAGAGGCACAGCGCTGCGGTATGCCGTATGTTTCGCATCGCTGGCTCGGCGGCATGCTGACCAATTTCCGTACGATTCGTCAGTCGATCAATCGCCTGAAAGAACTCGAAGCGATGGAAACCGACGGCAGCTTCGACCGCCTGATCAAAAAGGAAGTGCTCGAGCTCACGCGCGAGCGCACCAAGCTTGAGCAAAGCCTGGGCGGCATTAAAAACATGAACGCCCTGCCCGATGCCATGTTTGTAATCGATATTGGGCATGAAGACATTGCCGTAGCCGAAGCGCGCAAGCTCGGTATCCCGGTGGTCGCCGTGGTCGATACCAACCACAACCCGGAACGCGTCGATTACGTGATTCCTGGTAACGATGATGCGATCCGCTCGGTACGTCTGTACGCGCAACTGGCCGCGGATGCCGTGCTCGAAGGTCGCGCGTCTGTGCCGCAGACCGCAGGCGATCAGGACGAGTTTGTCGAACTCGATGCCGACGGTAATCCGGTTGAAAGCGCTGCAGCTAAACCGGCTGCGAAAAAGAAAACCAGTAAGAAAGTAACCAAGAAGACCGCCAAAAAAGTGGCGAAGAAAGTTACCAAGAAGGTTGCTAAAAAAGCGGCCAAGAAAGCCGCAGCCAAGGCGGAAAGCGCAGACGAGCCGACAACGGAAGCAGTGGCTGAAGAAACCAAGGTCGAAGCTACCGCTGACGACGCCAGCGCTGAAACTAAGCAGCCGGAAGCGGCCGCTGACAACTCTCACAGCACCGACGAGAGCAAGGACGAATCATGAGCATTACTGCAGCACAAGTTAAGGAACTGCGCGAGCGCACCGGCGCCGGCATGATGGAATGCAAGCGTGCGCTGGTTGAAACCGGTGGCGACGTTGAGGCAGCGGTTGAGCATCTGCGCAAGAGCGGCCTGGCCAAGGCCGACAAGAAAGCCGGTCGTGTGGCGGCCGAAGGTGCCATCATCGATAACGGCGACGCCAATCATGCGGTGCTCGTCGAGATCAACTGCGAGACCGATTTCGTTGCCAAAGACGACAACTTTGTCGAATTCGCCAAGCGTATCGGCGAACTGGCACTGAGCGCCGGCAGCGATCAGGTCGAGCACTTGTCTGAAGCCGAATACGCTGCGGGCGAAACCGTTGAAGCGCGTCGCCAGCAACTCGTCTCCAAGCTGGGTGAAAACATACAGCTACGCCGCATGGCGCGTTTGAGCAGCCCCGAAGGCATGGTCGGCCGCTATATTCACGGCGGACGCATCGGCGTGATGGTCGCGCTCAAAGGCGGCGACGAGGTACTGGCGCGCGATATCGCCATGCACGTGGCCGCGCTGAACCCAGCCTATATCGACGCCGACGCCGTGCCGAACGAAATTCTCGACAAGGAAAAAGACATCCTCAAGTCACAGGCCGAAGATTCCGGCAAGCCGCCTGAAATCATCGAAAAAATGATCGTCGGCCGTCTGAACAAACGCCTAGCTGAAATGACGCTGGTCGGCCAACCATTCGTCAAGGATTCAGACCAGACCGTCGGTCAGTTGCTTAAAGCCAACGGTGCCGAAGTGATTGATATGGTTCGTCTCGAAGTCGGCGAAGGCATCGAGAAAGAAGAGGCCGACTTTGCCGCCGAAGTCATGCAACAAGCACGCGGCGGCTGATCCAGACAGACGACGAACGGGTAATTAAGGAACACCACTATGACTTCACCCCGTTATCGTCGAATTCTGCTCAAGCTCAGCGGCGAAGCGCTGCTGGGCGAACACGACTACGGCATCGACCCCAAGATCAGCTCGCGCATCGCGCGTGAGGTCGCCGAGGTCGCGCAGACCGGTGTGCAGATCGGCATCGTGATTGGCGGCGGCAATATCTTCCGCGGCGCCGGGCTGGCCTCGGCCGGCATGGATCGCATCACCGGCGACCATATGGGCATGCTGGCGACCGTCATGAATGGTCTGGCACTGCAGGATGCGCTCGAGAAAGCCGGCGTAAGCAGCCGTGTGATGTCGGCAATCTCGATCCGCGAGGTCTGTGAAGACTACATTCGCCGCCGGGCCACGCGCCATCTGGAAAAAGGGCGCGTAATTATTCTTACGGCGGGCATCGGCAATCCGTTTTTTACCACCGATACCACAGCCGCGCTGCGCGCGGTCGAGATCGGCGCCGATCTTATGATCAAAGCGACCAAAGTCGATGGCATCTACTCGGCCGACCCGACTAAAGACCCCGACGCCAAACGCTATGAACATATTGGCTATGATGAGGTCATCGAGCATAAACTCAATGTGATGGATACCAATGCCATGGTGCTGTGTCGCGATCAATCGATGCCGATTCGAGTCATCAACCTGACGCGTCCGGGCGAACTCATGCGGCTGCTTTCCGGCGAATCCATCGGCACCTTGATCGACTGAGCCAATCTTCGCCAGGCAAACACTGGCTTTCGCGAATCACCACATCGAACTTGATAGCCCAAGGCAGGGTCATACAGTAACCAGTGACTCGACCTTTTCTCGTAATGGATGCGCTGTGCGGAAATGCGCGCCGGGACTGGCCGGACTGATACAATCGTACGATCCGTACGGTCTACCAATAACAAGAGTTCAACAGCCATGACGGCAGACGTAAAAAAAGACGCTAATACGCGCATGCAGAAATCAGTCGAATCGCTAACCACCGAGTTGGCCAAGATTCGGACCGGTCGTGCGCATCCGAGCCTGCTCGAGCACGTTAAAGTCGAATATTATGGCTCAGACGTGCCAATCAGCCAGGCCGCGAACGTGTCTATCGAAGACCCGCGCACGCTGGCTGTGACCGCTTGGGATAAGGATCTAGTCAGCAAGATCGAAAAAGCCATCATGAGTTCCGACCTAGGTCTGAACCCAATGTCTGCTGGAACCACTATTCGCGTGCCGTTACCGCCGTTGACCGAACAGCGTCGCGCCGATTTGACGCGTGTCGTCCAGCAGGAAGGCGAACAGGCTAAAATAGCCATCCGCAACATCCGGCGCGATGCCAATTCACAGCTCAAGGAGCGCGTCAAGCAGAAGGAGATTTCCGAAGATGATCAACATCGGGCTGAGAGCGATATTCAGCAGTTGACTGATCAGCATGTCGCTCAGGTTGACGAGCTGGTCGCTGAAAAAGAAAAGGAGTTGATGGAAATCTGAACGCTCAGATCCGTCTGTCCTGCTCATGCCTGAAGCCGCCGCTCCGCCTCACCATCTCGCCATCATCATGGATGGCAACGGACGTTGGGCAGCCAGGCGTGGCAAGCCCCGAACGTATGGCCATCAAGCCGGTACTGAAGTTGCGCGCAAAATCGTACGCGCCGTAGCCGAACGCAATATCGGCATTTTGACCATCTATGCCTTTTCCAGCGAAAACTGGTCGCGCCCAAAACATGAAGTGCGTCGACTCATGAGTCTGTTCCGACGCGGCCTGGAGCGTGAATTAACCGAGCTGCAGGAGCACGGTGTCAAGCTCAACTTTATCGGCCGCCGTGGCGCCTTTTCCAGCCTGCTGCAGCGCGGTATGGCACGCGCCGAGCGACTCACTGCCAACGGCACGCGCTTGCTGCTGAACGTCGCCGCCAACTACGGCGGCCAGCTCGATATAACCGATGCCGCCCGACGCATCGCCGAGCGCGTCAAAGCCGGTGAAATTGAGCCCGAAGACGTCAACGAAGCACTGGTTTCGAATCACCGCTACCTGGCAGGACAATCGCCACCGGATTTGTTTATCCGCACCGGCGGTGAGCGACGTTTGTCCAATTTTCTGTTGTGGGACCTGGCCTACACCGAGCTGTTTTTCAGTGAAGTGCTCTGGCCTGACTTCAACGAACAGCATCTGGATCAGGCACTGGTTTGGTACTCTGAACGACAGCGCCGATTTGGCGGTTTGGTTCAGCCCAACGATGCCAGCGACAGTTCATCGCAAAACGCTTGATGTAAGCTGATGCTGAGATCCCGCGTGTTTACTTCTATCGTGATGGCAGTCATTGTGCTGCTGGC
>JBCCHH010000201.1:0-4205 GCA_039028855.1 Pseudomonadota bacterium
CAAAAAGCTTACAGACTTTTAACGTGCTGGCTCAAACGCGACTTGTGTCGAGCGGCCTTGTTGCGGTGCATGATGCCCTTGCTAACCGAACGATCAATGGCCGGAACCGCACTGCGATAGGCATCTTCGGCGGCTTTCTTGTCGCCGGCTGCGACGGCATTGACCACTTTCTTGATCATCATGCGCACATACGAACGCTGAGCGGCGTTATGCTGACGATTGCGCTCCGATTGGCGGGCGCGTTTACGGGCTGAAGAACTGTTAGCCACGGATAGCTCCTGATTCGTTACGGTATTGAATGATTAAAATTCAGCCGATTAGTATGAGGCTTTTATTGCTTTTCGTCAAGATGGTACACGCACATTCCCAATTGTCACGGGATTCGGCCCACAGGCCGGTTTCTGGCCCATACAGCCACCGGAATCGGATCGTATGAAGCTGCTCAAATCCACTGCTGCATTCGGCAGCATGACGCTGATCTCACGCGTACTCGGCTTTGTTCGCGACGTGGTGCTGGCACGTTTCTTTGGTGCCGGGCTGGTGATGGACGCGTTTGTGGTTGCATTCCGCATCCCCAACCTGCTGCGGCGACTGTTTGCCGAAGGTTCGTTCTCGCTGGCCTTCGTACCGGTGCTGTCCGAGGCGCGCGAAAAAAACGATCATGAGACGCTGCGCAAATTGATCGATGCGGTGGCCGGCAGTCTGCTGGCTGTGCTGCTGATCATCACCGCCATCGGACTGTTCAGCGCACCGTGGATTATTCGCCTTGTCGCGCCCGGCTTTTCCGATGACCCGAAGCAGATTGAACTTGCTGGCGACTTGCTGCGCGTGATGTTTCCGTACCTGATGATGGTGTCGCTGACTGCGATGGCTGCCGGCATTCTGAACACCTTCGGCCGCTTCGCGTTGCCGGCGCTGACGCCCGTGCTGCTGAATTTGAGCATGATCGGCGCGGTACTTGGCTTCAGCGCCTCATTCGAGCGCCCGGTCATGGCGCTGGCCTGGGGCGTGTTTGCCGCAGGATTTCTACAACTGTTCATGCTGCTGCCGACGCTCGCACGGCTCGGCGTGCTGCCGCGCCCGTGGCCGAATTTTCGCCATTCCGGCGTCAAAAAAATCCTGAAACTGATGGTGCCAACACTGTTCGGCTCGTCAGTGGCACAAATTAACCTGTTGTTCGATACCTTTATCGCCTCGCTGCTGATTGCGGGTAGCGTGTCGTGGCTGTACTATTCCGAGCGCTTGATGGATTTGCCGCTCGGGATTTTTGGTGTGGCATTGTCAACTGTGATCCTGCCGACGCTGGCGACGCTGCATGCCAGAGAAAGCAAACTGCAGTTTCGCGCCACGCTCGAATGGGCGCTGCTGCTCGGCCTGGTGATCGGCATGCCCGCCGCGGCTGGCTTGTTCATGCTGGCCGAACCGCTGATGCTGACGCTGTTCCAGCGCGGCGAGTTCAGCCTGGACGATGCCCAATGGGCCGGGTTTGCGCTGTCGGCCTATTGCCTAGGCCTGCCGGCGTTTATCGCCGTCAAGATTCTGGCACCGGCCTATTTCTCGCGCCAAGATACGGTTACACCGGTCAAGATTGCGCTTGTCGCCCTGATCAGCAATATGTTCTTGAATGTGCTGTTCGTCGGCCTGCTCGTACTGTACTGGACCGAGCCGGGTGGCGGCTGGTGGCAACGCATGCAGGCCGCACCCGGCGCGCACGCCGGGCTGGCGCTAGCCTCGGCTGCGGCTGGCTGGCTCAATGCGGGTCTGCTGTGGCATTTCCTTCACTCTTCGGGGTTGCAGCCGACCCTGCCCTGGCGTCAGGTGCTGCGCGTGCTGATCGGCGTGTTCGGTATGAGTGTGACGATCTATTTTCTGCTGCCGCCGATTGCGCAGTGGCAAGACGCCTCGACCACCCAACGAGTCATCTGGTGCGGCCTCAGCGTAGGCGGCGGTGCGGGCGTATTCGGTCTGTTGCTGCTGATTACCGGCATGCGTCCGCATCACTTACTGCGGCCGGAGGAAAGCGGCGCAAGCCGCACACAGCCTTGAGTAGAATGCCGCGCATGCAACTGATCCGCCATCTGCCCTGCCCGTTGAACGATACCCGTAAAAGTGCGCTCACTATCGGCAATTTCGACGGCCTGCATCGCGGCCATCTGGCGCTGGTCAAACGCGCGGTCGCAAAGGCGCCCGAGCTAGCCCCGGCGCTGATGTGCTTCGAACCGCTGCCGTTGAATTTCTTCCGCCCCGACCGGCCCGTGCCGCGGCTGATGAAACTGCGTGACCGGTTTGAGCTATGTCGTGATCGGGGCATTGTGCGGCTGTTCCAACTGCGCTTTGATCAGGCCTTTGCCGCACAGTCGCCGGAAGAATTCGTCGAGCGGATCGTAATCGGCGGCGCACGCGCCGGCCATGTGATTGTCGGCGAAGATTTTCGCTTCGGCAGAAGGGCCGCCGGCGATGTCGACGATCTGCGCCGTTTTGGCCGCGAAAACGGCTTCAGCGTCGAAATTGTTACCGCTGTGCTGACCGGAAATGACGGTGGCGACAAGATTTCATCGACCGCGCTGCGTCAGGCGCTGGCTGAAGGCGAGCTGGATCGCGCCAGGCATCTGCTCGGTCGTCCGTATCGCATCTCGGGCCGCGTGCTTCGGGGAGAGCAGTTGGGTCGAAAACTGGGCTTCCCGACCATTAACTTGCGCGTGCCCGAACCACCAGCACCATCTGGCGTGTTTGCTGTGCAGGTGCATGGACTCGACTCATCCACGAGGCTAGGTGTGGCCAACCTCGGCAAACGGCCGACCGTAGCCGGTCGCGACTGGCTGCTGGAAGTGCATCTGATCGACTTCGACGGCGATCTGTATGGCCGGCATGTCGCGGTCGATTTCATTGCAAAACGACGTGATGAGGCCCATTTCAATCATCTGGACGAAATGATTGACGAAATGCAGCATGATTTACGCTGGGCGCGTGAACAATTGCACCCGCAAGCGACCTAAAAGCTGGTACTTTGGCCGATTGATCTGACTGCGCAAACCGAGCAACGCACCTCAGCCTGCCAAAACAACAAACTGACCTGAAAATGGATTACAAAGACACCATCAATCTGCCGCAAACCGCGTTCCCGATGAAGGCCTCGCTGGCCCAACGCGAACCGGCGATGCTCAAGAAATTCCAGGCCGACAAGCTGTACGAGAAGATTCAGCGGGCCACGGCCGGCCGGCCCAGTTTCATCATGCACGATGGCCCGCCGTATGCCAACGGCGATATTCATATCGGCCATGCGGTCAACAAAATTCTGAAGGATTTTGTCGTACGGTCTCGTCTGCTGGCCGGCTATCGCGCACCTTACATTCCGGGCTGGGACTGTCATGGTCTGCCAATCGAGTTGCAGGTCGAAAAGAAACACGGCAAGGTCGGGCGCAAGATCGACGCCAAGACCTTTCGCCAGAAGTGCCGTGACTACGCCGGCACGCAGATCGAACGGCAGCGCGTCGACTTTCAGCGCCTCGGCGGACTGGCCGACTGGCATAACCCGTATGCCACGCGCGATTTCCGTTACGAGGCCGATATGCTGCGCAGCCTGTCGAAAATGGTCGAGCGTGGTCATCTCAAGCGCGGCGTCAAGCCCGTGCACTGGTGTTTCGACTGCGGCTCGGCACTGGCCGAGGCCGAAATTGAGTATCAGGACAAACAGTCGACTGCGATTGACGTGCTGTTCGAAGCGGTCGACCCCGGCGACCTGGCTGCACGATTCGGTGTTGCTGAAAATAATCAGGCACGCAGCGGCATCGTGATCTGGACGACCACGCCATGGACGATTCCGGCCAATCAGGCCGTGGCGCTCAACGCCAAACTCGACTATCAAATGATCGAGGCGCATCAGAACGGCCGCACGCTGCGATTGGTCATTGCCGAAGCGCTACGCGAAGCCGTCGCCGAACGGCTCGGGTTGGCAGACGTTCAGATCCTGGCCACGGCCAGCGGCGAGAAGCTCGAGCAGTTGCGGCTTAAACACGCCTATAACGACTACGACGTACCCGTCATCCTGGGCGAACACGTCACTACCGAAACCGGTACCGGCGCCGTGCATACCGCACCGGGGCATGGCCAGGAAGATTTCGAGATCGGGAAAATCTATGATCTGCCCGTGGTCAATCCGATCGACGGACGCGGTGTTTTCCTGCCGGATACGCCCGAAGTCGGCG
>JBCCHH010000202.1:0-4193 GCA_039028855.1 Pseudomonadota bacterium
GAAGCGTTTCGTAGCGCCTGAAGGGCTGGGCAAGTCGCCGGCCTGCCTGGCCTACACCCAGTTTCTGCTGGCCACGGCCGCGCTGGAGGAGTATCCGGTGATGGTCGCCGCTTTATTGCCCTGTTTCTGGATATACCGTGAAGTTGGATTGCATATCCATGCCCGCGCCGCGTCACCCAATCCTTATCAGGACTGGATTGATATTTACGCTGGCGAAGCGTTTTCAAACAGTGTCGATCGCGCCATCGCGATGACCGACGAGGCTGCCAAAAGCGCAGGTGAACCGCTTCGACAACGCATAACCGAGGCCTTCGTGCTGTCCAGCCGCCTGGAGTGGATGTTCTGGGATTCGGCTTATCGCATGGAAAGCTGGCCACCTGAGCATGCCCATCGCGGCAATCGCATTGCCTGATTCCGATTGAAAAACAAAAGTGTAAAGAAAGTGTAATAATTCGCGGCTAATTTGACGGCCTTGAAAAATTTTGATCTGAACACGTTCTACTTTGAGAATTGCTATGCGTATTGGCACTTTATTTTATGCTTCGCTTTCGGCCATTGCGCTGATCGGATGGTTGTTGTTGGTTCAGCCAGTATGGGCGACAAGCGCCGACAGCGATTCGAGCTGGAACATCAGCGGCGATGCGCGTATTGCGTATATTCCAATATCGCGCGATAACCGCGATGGTTCGACCAGCCAGCGCGATTCATTTGGCGCTCGGTTTCGGCTTCGGCTACAGCGGGATTTTTCCTCACGCTGGCGTTTTCAGACCCGCTTTGCTGCTAATGCTGCCGATAACAGCAACGATTTCGATCTGTATTTTCAGCCCGAGCGTCAGGGTGGGACTGCGGTTACTCCCGGCACGGCCACGCTGGATGAATTTTTCCTGCAGTATCGTTCGGCTGACTGACGTACTCAGGTACGCATCGGCCGTCAACAGAGTTCCACTGATCGTGCGCTGGTGACCAATAAAAACTTCGATCGTCAGCAAACCAGCAATGTCAATATTGGCTGGACGGATGCGATTTCCCTGAGCCAGCAGCTCGATCAGGGCTGGGTGGCCAAACTGTTTATTGAGTACAACAGCCGTAACGGCAACGGTTCAAACACGCGCGGGCCGTTCAGTTTCAGCGATTCGGGCAGTCGAGTCAGCAGCTTTGTCAGTTTGGAAAATCAGGAACGCTGGGGCCCGATTATTCTGCGGGCGCTTTCGCTTACTTGGTATCCGGATGCACTGGCGGTAGACGGTCTCGACCAGCCGACCCGGGATGACTATTTTGTGGTGACTAGCAAACTCGCGGCGGGCTGGGATGTAGGCCATTTGATGGGCACGGATGCGACCCAACTGGTGATCGGTGGCGAGCTGGCCTATGCGCCAAATCGCCAGCAAAGCTCGGTGGTCAACTTGCCCGGAACCGGCGAAGTGGACGGCTGGGGTTGGCAGTTTGGTGTCGATTTGCATGAATTCTGGCCAAATCAGAAAATGGGTATTGTGTATGGTCGGGCCGATGGCGGGCAGTTGATTTCCAACGCGTTTCGTCCGAACGAAGAACAGGTTGAAGCGCGCTGGCAGTGGCACTTTACCGAGGGCTGGCGTGTAGAAGTGCGCGCACGCTGGCGCTATGAGCTGGAGTTGCTCGATGGTTCGTCGCAGCGACGGCGTGATCGGGATGCGCGGCTGCGGTTTACCTACTCGTTTTGAGCCATTGGTGATTTACCGTAGCTGACAAGCAAGAAATTGAACCGCGAATAAACAAGCCTTTCAAGGCTTTTGGATTGATTCATTGATTCGCGTTGATTTTCGATGATTCGCGGTTAGAACCTGCTGATATCCGTTTTGAGCCCTCCCAGGCTGTGCGAAGCCGTAGCAGTAACTGTTAAAATTAGCGGCCGACTTTTATCGTTCAGGAAGACTTCTCAATGAGTGCAGAAATTGATATCCGCGCCGCGGCGCGCCCGGAGCCGGATTCGCTGATCGTGCAGATTGCCGATTACGTTTGTGATTATGAAATTACGTCGGATGAAGCCTGGCAGACGGCGCATTACTGCCTCAAAGATTCACTGGCCTGCGGCCTGCTGGCGATGCGCTTTCCTGAATGCGTCAAGCTGCTAGGCCCGGTTGTGCCGGGTGCCGATCTGCCGGGCGGAGCGCGTGTACCGGGCACGCACTTTGAGCTCGATCCGGTGCAGGCGGCGTTCAATATCGGCGTACTCGTGCGCTATCTGGATTTCAACGACACCTGGCTGGCGGCTGAGTGGGGTCATCCATCGGATAATCTGGGCGCGATTCTGGCCGTGGCCGACTACATCTCACGTAATGCAGTCAACCAAGGTCATGAGTCGCTGACGGTCAACGACGTGCTCGAAGCGATGATCAAGGCGCATGAAATTCAGGGCGTGCTGGCACTGAAGAATTCGTTTAACCGGGTTGGGCTTGACCACGTATTGCTTGTGCGCATTGCCTCAACCGCTGTGGTCACGCACATGCTCGGCGGCAGCCGCGACGATGTCATCAACGCAGTCAGCCAGGCCTGGATCGACGGCGGCGCGTTGCGTACCTATCGTCATGCACCGAATACCGGTCCGCGCAAAAGCTGGGCGGCCGGTGATGCCTGTCGTCGAGCGGTCCAGCTTGCCTTACTGACGCTGAAAGGAGAAATCGGCTATCCATCGGCGCTTACTGCCAAGGGCTGGGGCTTCCAGGACGTGCTGTTCAAAGGCCAGGAGCTGGTGCTGGAGCGCGAACTGGGCAGCTACGTGATGGAAAATATTCTGTTCAAGATTTCCTTCCCGGCCGAGTTTCATGCGCAGACCGCGGTCGAGTGCGCGATGAAGCTGCACGATCAAGTGCGCGATCGTCTCGATCAGATCGAACGCATCGAAATTGAAACGCAGGAAGCCGGTGTGCGCATTATCGACAAGACCGGGCCGCTCGATAACTACGCTGATCGTGATCACTGCATTCAGTACATGGTTGCTGTGCCGATGATCTTCGGTCAGCTCACGGCCGAATCCTATACTGATGCAGTGGCGGCCGATCCACGTATCGATGGGCTGCGTGACAGGATGCAGGTCAAGGAAAATCCGCGCTTTACCGAAGAGTATTTCGATGCCGACAAGCGCGCGATTGGTAATTCCGTGCAGGTGTTTTTCAACGACGGTTCATCGACCGAAAAAGTCTCGATCGACTACCCGGTCGGTCATCGCCGCCGCCGTGATGAAGGCATTCCGCTGCTCGAAGACAAATTCGAGCGTGCGGTGCGTGCTCAGCTTGATGCGCGCCAGGCCGAAGCGATTATTCAGGCCATGCAGCAGGCAGGCCCAGTGAGTAAGATCAAATTGCACGATTTTTGCGCATTATGGTCGCTAATCTAGTGCTGAGATAGGAAACATAGATAACCGGTCGCATGTGGCCGGTTCTTTTAATCCAGCATAGCCTGCGCACGCCGTACGAAGAAGCCAACAATCGGCAGGTGCGAATAGATACCGGCAGCGCTATCCCAGAAGTCCTGATGCAGTACGACTTGGCCGTCTTCGTTAAAGCGTAAGTGCGTCATACCAATCGTTTCGGAATCGATATTGATACCGTAAGCGCTGGATTCGAAGTGCATGGTCCAGCGTAAAAATACATCTGCTCCGTCGCGAATCACCTGGTCAACTTCCACATAGCTGGTTTGGACTTTGTTCGATGTCTTTTCCATATAGTCAGTCAACTCTTCGCGACTGCGAATGGTTTTGATCGTATCGTTGAAGTACAGTTGGTTGGCATAAAGTTGGCTGACTTTATTCGACGTTTCTGTGTCGGCAAGATTGGCATAGGTCCGTTTGAACAGATCGAGCCCATGTTCGATGCCGCGTTCACTGCCGTTGTGCAGCATTAAAGCAGCCTGATAGTCGTCTGTATATTGAGCCATAGTATTCCGAGAGCTGATTTCTAGGATAAAAAGTGCGATTAGCAGAATCAGGCTGATTACAACAATGCTGATTGCGCTATCTATTATTATTCTGCCGATATTGTTTAGTCTCATATGGGCAATGGTGAACGGGTTGCGTCAATAAGCGGTGAACTGTTGTAATTCGCTTTACTTCACGCGCGGTTCACTGCAAATGTACAAGCTAGCTTCCGACTGATTAATTGAAGTTTTCAGACTGCTGTTTTATGTCATTACTCCAATCCATTGTCGGCTGGTTTGAC
>JBCCHH010000203.1:0-4190 GCA_039028855.1 Pseudomonadota bacterium
CTCGAACAAAAACTGCAATTCCAGCCCCTGCTGCAATACAATCATATCCATAACCAGCGAATAAGCTGCTGAAATGATTGTTTGAAATTGTAGAATTATTGACTTCAATCTCCAAATTAGGTCCGTAAATTTGAAGGGCTCCATTACCACAAAATTTATTGCCCGATATGATTGAATCTTCAAGAACCATTGAACCAAATTGAGAAACAAAATAGATACCTGGACCTGAGAAACTCTCATTACCAATAATTTCAACATTTTCTAACTCAACATTGATACCACGAGCTAAAACACCAGCACCGAAGCCAGCCAGCCCCCTATCTGAGTTGAGAATGGTAGGATCATTTTTAGTTGTTAACCCACCCGTGATAGTGAGATTATTGATGACGATTTGATTTTCGGAATAGTCAGTATCAACGGCATAGATCACTCTCGACCTCCGACCAGCATCGAGCGTTACCTCTGATCCATTGATCGTTATGGAATCATCTTGAATCGATAATTGCCCACTGCTTAGCTTGATGGTTTGACCCGATATTGATGACAGCTCGATCGTATCCGCTTCATTATTCGCATTGGCGTCAATTAATGCCTGGCGGAAGCTTCCCGGGCCGACATCATCGGTGTTGGTGACGTTAAAGGTTGCCGCCTGAGCGGACTGAGTAGCCAGCGCTGCGGCAATTGCTAGCCCAAGAGCAGATCTGGAAAACGGATTCATACCAGCCCCATGCCATACTTCATGAATTTCCGAGCACTATAGCCCAAACCCGGCGTTGGTGAATAACATCAACACCAGGCTATAGCTAAATACAGGACTATTACTCAGAGGCTACCGTAGTGGCCGGCCCGTCGCATCAATCCAGGCCTGTTCGCCCCAGCCAATCAAGACATCATCGACAAATACCAGCGGTGTGGTTTCATCGCGTGTGATCGCGCCGTCGGCTTCGACTCGATGGGTGCGGTAGAACAGCACGTGATGATCGGCGCCATTGGTATTGAACGATTCCGTGAAATTGGCTTCATTCGGCATCCATTCGACAACATCATCAAACGTCATACCAACTTCGAGCTGGGCAATCGCGGCACGATTGTCGCGTTCTCGTTCGCTCCAACTTCCGCGGTCGCTCAGATCGCCATCGTTGCCGATCGCGACGACACAGCCAGACAGCCAGATCGCCGCAATTACGGCGGTTGCACTACCAATCCAATATCTCATGCTCTCTCCTCAATTCATTCAGGCCAGGCCAAAGCACAATCCCGATCGTTTGGATTATGCAGACTGAAGCTGAACGGTAGCTGAGCGAAATCGCTTTGAAGAGTGCGTAAAGTCATTATTAGCCTAGGTTTTGCTATAGTAATCAATGGTAATCAGGGTTGACGGTCATGAAAAAAATCATTGTGTGCTTTCTTGCTAGTCTGTTGCTAGCCGGTCAGGTGCTGGCTCAGGAGTACCCCCGGATTGATGAAATACGCGACTTTCTCAATGGTGATTCCGATCTTTGGCCGACCTTTGAGCAGTGTGCTTCTGAGTTTGTCGATTGCGCATTAGCAGCAGGCCAAGTCAGTCTCGACAACAGAGCGTATGACGATGCGGAACGCTATTTTCTTCAAGCACTTGAGCAAGGCAACCATACCGCCGTATTGGCGCTGGTTATGTTGAATGTCGAACGCCATACACCGATTGAGACCTTTGCCTGGAGTCAGCTAGCGCTGGCCGTAATCACGACGCAAGATTCAGCCAACGAAACCGACTGGCGAAGCTCCTGGCCGTTTTATGAGCTTTCTCGC
The DNA here is from genome assembly GCA_039028855.1 of Pseudomonadota bacterium. Taxonomy (GTDB): domain Bacteria; phylum Pseudomonadota; class Gammaproteobacteria; order Xanthomonadales; family Wenzhouxiangellaceae. The sequence goes on from JBCCHH010000203.1 coordinate 1,789, forward strand.
GTCGCGCGAAATTTCAGCGATAGTGAATGGGAAAAGGGTAATGAGCGAGGCCAAGAACTGGTCGCCAAATGGCTGCCTGTGCTAGAAGCGAACGATCCATTTGGTGGGTATACAGAGGCAAATCGAGATTGCCCATTGCCCGATTTGGATTCAATAGAACGTAAGCCGCCTCGATACCCTGGAGCCATGGCAATCAATCGCATACCAGGCTGGGCTTACGTCATTTTCATTGCTGATCGAGATGGCAAAGTGACAGATCCGATCAGCCTGATGTCTTCCCATCGCAGTTTTGCCAGGAGCAGCGTGCACGCGATCGAAAAATGGCAACTGAGTTCACTGCGAGGGTCACCGGAATGTAAGGTTCGTCGATATTCGCAAGCATTTTACTTTTCGCTGCAAAAATGAACGGCAAGGTCTCTAGCATAACTTTTGCTAAACAGATCAGGCAATGGCTAGTAGAATGATGCAGCCTACAGCAGTGACTCGATCGTCTGCTTAAGCTGCAGTTCATCCGGCAACACTAAACCTGCGGCATCGCCAAGAGGAATATAGCAATCCTCACCCGTAATGCGCTGAATTGGGCGGTCGGCCAGGCCGTGTTCGACCAATCCGGTGACAATCGCTTCGCTGACGCCGCCATCGGGTCGACCTTCATCGAGCACTAACACGCGTTTACACTCGGCTGCGTGTTCGGCGACTGCATCGGTGTTCATCGGCTTGATCCAACGCAGATCGACAACACGAACCTGACCTGCAAACGACTTCGATGCGCGCAGCGCCATCGGTACGCCGTTGCCAAAGGTGAAGATCACCAGCTCGGTAGCATCCGGGTTGTATACGCGCAGTTGCCAGGGTTCAAGATAATGCTCAGGCGACGGATACGCAAAGCTCCACAAGCCATCGTCTTTTTCATACAGATCTTTGCTCATGTACAGCGCGATCGGCTCGATCATGGCGCAGACACGGCCATCGACTTTGGCCAGCGCCGCCATCGTCCGCAGCATCATCGCGGCATCGTCGCCTCTGGACGGGCAACCGATGATCAGGCTCGGAATATCGCGCAGCGCGGCGATCGAATTATCGTTATGAAAATGCCCACCAAAACCTTTCTGATAGCCCAGCCCGGCGATGCGCATGACCATCGGATTGCGGAACTGGTCGTTGGAAAAGTATTGCAGCGAGCAGGCTTCACCGCGAATCTGGTCGCAGGCATTGTGGAAATAGGCCAGATACTGAATCTCGGGGATCGGCAGATAGCCCATCGCACCATAGCCTTGTGCAAGGCCGAGAATGCTGGTTTCATCGAGCAGCGTATTGAACACGCGTGCATTGCCGAAGCGTTTGAACAGGCCTTTGGTCACGGTATACACCCCGCCCTTGCGCGCGACGTCTTCACCGAAGATCAGCGATTCGGGATATTTGAGCATCAAGTCATTCAAGGCGCGATTGATCTGAATCGCCATGTGCTTGGGTGCATCCTGCTCCGGCAAGCCATGCAGGCCATAGTGTTCGCTGCGCAGAACAGCATCGGAGCTGCGCTGCGCCTCTGTGGTGATGGTCGCGGGTGTAAATGGTGCGAGCGGGCGCATAATCTGCCCAGCGCTGTTCAACCGCTCACAGGCATCGGCACGATCGGCCTGCTGCAGACACTGTTCATGCAATTGCAGGTAGCGGGCACGAATCTGCTCCGCTGTCAACAGACCGCTCTCGACGATCCGACGCGCCGAAATCATGAGCGGGTCGCGCTGTTCTTCGCGCTCGAGTTCAACTGGCGAACGGTATTCGATTTCAAAATCGGTGCCGGCATGGCCCATCAGACGAGTTGTGTTCAGATGCAGAAACACCGGTCGTTTGCGCTCACGGCATCGATCAATCGCGCGCTGGACCGGTTCAAAACCGGCCGCTAGATCGAGCCCGTCGGCGTAGACATAGTCGAGCCCGTGCCGTGCGGCCATCGATTCGGCCACCCAGGCCGAAGGCGTCGGCACGGAAATGCCCATGCGATTGTCTTCGCACACAAACAGCAGCGGCAGCGGCAGTTGCTGATGGCGCGTCCAGGCGGCCGTGTTCAATGCACTTTGCGCCGTGGCATGATTCAGGCTTGCATCGCCGAAGCTGCACACGACAATGCTGTCATCGGCTACCGGCGGGGTATGGCCGATACGCCGACCGTGCACAATCGCCAGCGCCGTACCGACGGCTTTCGGCAGATGGCTGGCAATGGTCGAAGTCTGCGGCAGAATCCATAAGTCTTTATGGCCCCAGACCTTATGCCGACCGCCCGAGGCCGGGTCGTCGGCAGCAGCAGCAAACGAAAGACAAATATCCTGAATAAACTGTGAGGGCACAGATGCATTTTCCAGCTTGCGATAGCGCTCAGCCACGAACGCACCCGAGCGATA
>JBCCHH010000204.1:0-4172 GCA_039028855.1 Pseudomonadota bacterium
CGCCCATGGCCTGCATCACAGCGCCCTGATACTGCTCGTCAAGATCCAGCACGACCTGCTCCCACGGCTCGCGCAACTCACCGTCAATTTCTCGCTTGCGCACGCGCGGCCGCGATACGGCCAGCTCAAAACCCTCGCGGCGCATGGTTTCAATCAGAACCGACAGATGCAGCTCACCACGCCCCGCAACGTCGAACTGATCCGGGTCGGCGGTGTCGTGTACCTGCAGCGCGACGTTGTGCGTGGCTTCCTGATACAGCCGGGTACGCAACTGGCGGCTGGTCAGATATTTGCCGTCATTGCCCGCGAATGGCGAATCGTTGACCTGAAAGGTCATATGAATGGTTGGCTCGTCTACGGTTAGCGGCGGCCGCAGTTCTACTTTTGTCGGGTCGCACAGCGTATCGGAGATGCCGATATCACTGATGCCTGAAATACCGACAATATCACCGGCCGAGGCCTGCTCGACTTCTTCACGCTTCAGGCCCTTGAAGCCCAGCACCTGCATGACACGACCCCTACGCTCTTCACCGTCTTTGTTGATAATTACGATGGACTGATTCGATTTAACCTGGCCTCGTACGATGCGACCGATGCCGATCAGGCCGACATAGCTCGAATAATCCAGGCTCGAAATCTGCATCTGGAACGGTCCGGCGGCATCCACATCCGGTGCCGGTACGTGCTCGACCAGCGTTTCAAATAACGGCGTAAGATCGCCATTGCTGACATCGGGCGTCACGCCCGCATAGCCATTGATAGCAGACGCATAAATCACCGGAAAATCAAGCTGCTCGTCGCTTGCGCCGAGCTTGTCGAACAAATCAAAGGTCTGCTCAACCACCCAGTCCGGACGTGCGCCAGGACGATCGATCTTGTTCACAATCACGATCGGCTTGAAGCCCATAGCGAAGGCTTTTTGCGTAACGAATCGGGTCTGCGGCATCGGCCCGTCGACCGCATCGACCAGCAGAAGCACCGATTCGACCATCGACAGCACACGCTCGACCTCGCCGCCAAAATCGGCGTGACCGGGGGTATCGACAATGTTTATACGCCAGTCCTGCCAAGTGATGGCAGTATTTTTGGCCAGAATGGTAATGCCGCGCTCGCGCTCCTGATCGTTCGAGTCCATGACACGCTCGGTCAGCTTTTCGTGCGCGGCAAACTCGCCCGACTGACGCAGCAATTGATCGACCAGCGTAGTCTTGCCGTGATCGACATGCGCGATGATCGCGACATTGCGTAATTTCATGGGAATTCCGTGAGAACTATCGAATCCACCATTATATCGGCTATGTAGGCTTTACCGATCGATTCAAAAGAACAGCCGGTTGTTCCGGTCCCCTGACTGTTTGCTTCTACGGTGCTGCAGTCTGGGTGAGCTCTGGCTGCTGACCAATGATCAGATACTCACGCAGGTGATTGATCAGGCTTTGGCCGGTGTTGCTGTTGGCAAACACGATATACCCCATATCATGCTCGTCATAGATTTCGAACATGGCGAGGAAGTTGCCGTTATTACCGCCATGACCGAATACCAAACCATAGGGCGAATTCGTCATATGAAAACCCAGGCCAAAACGCTGCGGCCACTGCAAAGGGTCACTTTCATCCAGCGGCACTTCAATCTGCGGCTCGAGCATTTTTGCATAGCCTTCCGCCGACAGGCCTTCGCGTTTGATCAGGTTGATCATGAAATTCGATAGCGTCTTCGCCTCGGTATTCATGCTGTGCGCCACGCCGATCTCTTCCGGAAAATCATACGGACCGGCTTTGCCGTCCCAATGCCCGCGCGAAGCATTTTCAGCCAAGGCCTCATTGGCCGAGAAATGCGTGTTTTCAGCGAAACCCATTGGAAGCAGAACTTCATCCAGCACAAGCTGCTCGAGCGGCTTTTCGGCAATATGCGCTACCACCCGACCCAGGTACTCAAAGCCTTCGCCGGAATAACCGTATTTGATGCCCGGATAGAACTTGATATCGAGTTGACCATCGTCATTCTGCCAGCGCCAGTTCGGAAAACCAGTCTGGTGTGACAACACATAACGCGCGGTGATTTTCTTGTAGCGCTCGTCGTGCGCAATGTCGTCAAACGGCAGGTACTGATACAACGGCTTGTCCATATCAATCTCACCACGCTCGGCCATGCGGTTGACGACGAAGGCAAAAGCAATCTTGGTAACTGAGGCCGCTTCAAACAGGGTGTCTTTATCGACTGGCTCGCCGGAGTAGGCGTTTTGCGTGCCGAATACACGGTGATACACCAGCTCGGCATCCTTAACCAGTGCCACCGACAGACCGGGAATCTGATAATGCGCCATCATCGCCTGAATCGCACGATCAACCGATGCGGCCTGCTCAGGCGTGTACTCAAACAGCACGCCGTTCGCCTGCAGCACGTCAGGCCGGGCTTCGATTTCAATCGACAAAACCGATGCGGTCGTGGTCTGATCGGCATGAACCTGAGCGGTAACCAAACTGCTTGACGCTACGACCTGTAAATCGCGCCATGAATCGCCAAAGGTCTTATCCGGAATGCTGACAATATAGCGACCGACAGGCAGTTGGACCTGAAAGTTTCCGGAATCATCGATCGCAGTCTGCAGCCATCGACCTGGATCCTGATCGGCGCTGACGCGAGCGCGCTGGGGTCGCGGCGGTTCGTGGTCATCGTCGCTGTCCTGTGCAACCGCCTGCCAGTTGACCTGGCCCTGCAGCATGCCCATTGCCGTATCGGCACCAACCAGAAACAGATCGCCCATACGCCCACCGGCCTGGCTTTTGCCGAGGCCCGGACCCCAGACATACAGCGTGCCCGAGGTCGCCTGCGTTGCATCATCGGTATCGCTGATCAGAATATCGAGACCCAGCGAGGTATCCGGCTCCAGCCCCCGATCGTTCTGAATGCGCCATTCGTACACGGTTGTGTTTTCTCGGCGGGCGACTTCAACGGTTGCATTATCCCAACTCACGTTTTCGACATCGGCATCCCAGTGACCGGAGCCGGTCAATAGATCACGATGCGGCCCGACCGCCGAAAACAACACTGCGCCCGAGCCTTTGGGTTCATGATTGCGGTCAAAGTACAGAATCACCCCATCCTGGTTGATCCAGTCCACTTCCGTATCATCGGCCACACTATGTAGCTGATCGGTCACTTCGATGGCAATGAAGAGTGCATTGCTTTCGAGCTCGTAGCCGACACGAAACTCGGCCGCATAGTGATCGTCCGCCGGTACAACCTGCCCCGCATTATTTATCTGAATCGGGTAACGCTGCAGATTCTCCGGCCAATCGCTGAGATCACCGTCGATTTCAATATTGCTCAGCGGATAGGCATAGGCGATCGCACCATTATCGGCCTGGGCCGACGAAGTACAAATCAAATCGACAAGGAAAAAGGCGATTAGAACTAGCGCAAGACGACGGTTCATGTGAGCTCCAGTTGTGATCAAACAGCATCGTTAAAACTAGATAGACGCAAGGCTGAGCCAAAAGGTTGTAACGTCTTCGCGTTACTGTCTCGCCAGCCAGCGATACTCGAACCCGGCGCATGAGCACATCAACCCCGGTTTTCAGAGCAATAGACAGCATCAGCGCACCGAAAAAAAATCGTCAGATGCATCGGTAGAATCCGCAAATACGGAATGCTCACCAGGGAGCCAAAGCCGGGCCTGCAATCCAGTTAAACAGCAGCGCAACGACCCTGATAGCGGCGTTGGCTAAAACGATCGATCGAACAACCGAACCCATAGTGGAATAGTAGCGGCTGAATCAGCGTAGTACCAAGGTCGTTGAAACGATATGATGAAGCCGCACGTTCCTCGGACGATCCTTTGAATAACCAGACCCCATACGACAACTCACCTAGCCCATCTCCGAACAAACCACAGTTCGGCTTGCATTTCTCGCGCCAGTTCGAAAGTTGGTTCAAGGGCTTCAATGCGAGCATCACCTTTACTACCTATCAGGCCGGCAAGGTGTTCATGATCGGCATGGGCAATCAGGGCATCAGTATCACCGAACGCAGTTTCGCCCGCTGCATGGGCATTGCGACACGCGCCGATCGCTTTTATCTGGCCAGTCAGTACCAGCTCTGGCGATTCAATAACGTGCTCGGCGCGGGCGAGAATTATCAGGGCTACGACAAGCTCTACATCCCCCAGCTC
>JBCCHH010000205.1:0-4170 GCA_039028855.1 Pseudomonadota bacterium
GCAACTGAACGCAGGCGAAGCGCTCGTCTGCGATCGGCAAGGTTATGTGGTCGAAGGGCTCAGCAGCAATCTTGTGATCGAACACAATCAGCAACTGATTACGCCCGGCCCGCATCCAGCCGCGGTGTCCGGTGTTGGCCTGGCCTGGCTGAAACAGCAGCTTGGCGATTTACTCATCGAACGCTCATTCCATTGGGACGAACTGCAGCCGAGCGATGCGATCTGGGTGATAAACTCAGTCGCCGGGATTCGATCCGTAACCCGGTTGGATGGGCAGGCGCGACTGGGGTCTTCGCACCTGGACGATCCGATTCAGCGCTGGAAACAATTGTTTGGTTTTGTTTAATTATGCTCCGCAAAATACTGATAATTATAGTAATAATAGGCATCATTGGGGCGATGCTTGCGATGTTGGCCTGGCGCGAGCTGCAGGACTTCGAAGCGCGTCCGTTCAGCCTGGAAGGCGAAGCCACGCTATGGCTGGCGCCCGGCAGTAGCTACCCGGCCATGGTGCGCGAATTGAGCCGACTCGGGCTCACCAGCAACGACTGGCGCTGGCAGTGGCTAGGACGCTTGCGCAATCCGATGCTCAAAGCCGGTGAGTACCGTCTTGTTTCCGGTGACAATCCGGCTTCGCTGTTTGAACAGATGCGCTATGGTGGTGTGGTGAATCATCGGTTGACCGTGATCGAAGGCTGGACGACCGAACAATTGCGCAAGGAACTGGCCAACGATTCGCGCCTGCAGCAGCAAACCGCCGGCTGGTCGGACGCACAACTGATGCAGCAACTGGGCTGCTCCGAATGCTTCTCTGAGGGACGTTTCCTGCCTGAGACCTATTTTTTCGTGCGCGGTGATAGTGATTTTGACGTGCTGCAGCGCGCCTATGATTCGATGCAGCAGGTGCTGAATCAGGCCTGGCAGCAGCGTGACCCGGAACTACCCATAGACCATGCCGATGAACTTCTGGTGCTGGCCTCGCTGATTGAAATGGAAACGACCGATCCACGCGAACTGACTGAGGTCGCCGGTGTATTCAAGCGCCGCCTGCAAACCGGTATGCGTCTGCAGACCGACCCAACCGTGGTCTATGGCATTGAAAGTCGACAGGATGAACCATTCGACGGTCGCATCCGGCGCGTACATCTGCAAACCGATCATCCCTGGAACACCTATACGCGTCGCGGTTTGCCGCCGACGCCGATCGGCCTGCCGGGTTTGGCCTCGATTCAGGCAGCGGCGCGGCCAGCCGAAGGGGACACGCTGTATTTCGTCGCTAAAGGCGACGGGACACATCAGTTTTCGCGCACGCTGGCCGAGCATAATCGCGCGGTCGATCGCTACATCCGAGGACGCAATTGATGCGCGGTCGGTTGATCTGCCTCGAAGGCGGCGAGGGCGCGGGCAAGTCCACCGCGATGCGAGTGGTGCGCGAAACGCTTGAACAGGCTGGACGAAAAACCTTGAGCACGCGCGAGCCGGGCGGAACACCGGCGGCTGAAAAGATTCGACACTTACTGCTTTCGACTGAAACCGGCGATCTCGATCCGATCAGCGAACTGCTGCTGATGTTTGCTGCGCGTCGCGAAAACGTGATTCAGATCATTGAGCCTGCGCTGGCCCAGGGCGTTGATGTGATCTGCGACCGCTTCACCGAAGCCAGCCATGCCTACCAGGGCGGTGGTCGCGAGCTTGGGCCGGAGCCGGTCAATCAATTGGCCAGCATTGTGCATCCTGATCTGCGGCCGGATCTGGTGCTGCTGCTGGACGTGCCGGTTGAAGTTGGTTTGCAGCGCATTCAAAGCCGCAAAGATGGACCGGACCGGTTCGAATCGGATCGCGGCGAGTTTCTCATGCGCGTACGCCAGACGTACCTCGAACGTGCACAACAGCAGGACTACTTTGCCGTAATCGACGCAACGGTCGATCAAGCCAGCGTTGCCGAGCAGATCCGGCGCGTGATTAGGGAACGGTTGGCATGAGCATTGCCGGAATGATGTTCCCATGGCTCAATCCGCTCAGCGAAGATTTGAATCGCGCGATTGAGTTCGAACGTTTCGGCCACGCGCCGTTGCTCATGGGCTCGTCCGGCGTCGGCAAACGCCGGCTGGCCGAGTGGCTGGCGCGACGATTGCTTTGTTTAGCGCCCGAGCAGAGCCAACCCTGCGGTCAATGTAAGTCCTGTACGCTTTTTGAAAGCGCAACCCATCCCGATTTTTTCCGTCTGCAGATTGAAGACGATAAAACCGCAATTCTGATCGACCAGGTGCGCGAGCTGACGACACGCATCGTACTCACGCCATCAATCGGCAGTCGCCGCATCGGTCTGATCCACTCGGCTGAGCGCATGAACACGAATGCCGCCAACGCGCTGTTGAAAACGCTCGAAGAGCCTGCCGCTGAAACCTGGCTGATTCTGATTTCCGATCGACCGCAGCAATTACCGGCCACAATCTTGAGTCGCTGTCAGCGCTGGGTAGTGCCGCTACCGAATGAGCAACAGGCGCTGGACTGGCTACATAGCGAGTGCCCGAGTGTCAGTCAAGACGATCGCACGCTGGCCTTGTCGCTGGCCGACGGCTCGCCGCAAACCGCTGCGAACTGGCTCAGCGGCGGTGAGTTTGAATTTGGTCTGGCCGTGCGCGACCAGCTCAATGCAATACTGGACGACAACAGCGAGCTCGAAGTGAATCTGGCTCAGTGGCAGGAAAACCCCGAGCTAAGTTGGCGCTGGCTGGCGCGCTGGACACAAGTCTGGACGCGTCGCGCCATGTCCGGGCAATCTGGCGGTCTTACTGGTGAAGGGCTGTATCCATACGTACAGAGTCCGGCTGGCTTGGATGCGTTGCAGAAATGCTGGCAGCAGGCCTTACAAGGCGCCCGCCTGGCCAACAAACCTGTACGGCATGACTGGCTGATGCAAACGTGGCTGCTGCAGTGGCGGAGCCTGTTGCATTTACGTTCGTGAGCATGCCGTTCTCAAGCCTTTGAGCCGGGGCCGTAATCGGTTAGAATTTCAACTCGGTCGATTCGATCTGCTGCACAGCATGCATTAGCTCGAATTGCATTGTCACTCTAGCTTGGGATAACCATGGCACAAAAAGGCATTTTGTCGCATAGCATCGAAGATCAGCAGGAGCTGTACCGAAGCTATATGCCGTTCATGCTCAATGGCGGTCTGTTCATTCAGACGCGTAAGAAGTTCAAGCTCGGCGATGAGGTACTGATTCTGTTGACGCTGATGGGTGAAGATCGCATGGCGGTGCCCGGTCGAATTGCATGGCTGTCATCGCGCGGTCATCGTGGTGCCGGCGTCGGGATTCAGTTTCTCGATACCGAAGAGGGTAATCAGGCGCAGACCCGAATTGCATCTGAGCTGGCCGGCCAGTTGGACGTAGATCGGCCTACCCACACGCTCTAAGCCCCACGCTTTGGCAGCGTTACCGTTGTGGCCGATTCACAATCCGGACATACAAGCGCCCATCATCCGCTGGCCGATCGCCTGCGGCCGGATTCGTTTGATCAGGTCGTCGGACAGGATCATCTGACCGGTCCGGGCCAGGCACTAAGTCGCATGGCCGAAACGGGCCGCGTACAGTCGTTGGTATTCTGGGGCCCGCCCGGCACCGGCAAAACCACGCTGGCACGGTTATTAGCCACCATCGGCTCGCTTGAATTCGTCCAGCTCTCAGCGATCTTCTCCGGCGTTGCCGATTTGAAGAAGATTTTTTCCGCCGCGGCCGTGCGTCGTGAGCAGTACAAGCGTGTCACGCTGCTGTTCGTCGATGAGATTCATCGCTTCAATCGGGCCCAGCAAGACAGTTTCCTACCCTATGTCGAAAACGGTACGATCATTCTGGTCGGTGCAACCACAGAGAATCCTTCCTTCGAGCTCAATGGGGCGCTGCTTTCACGAATGCAGGTACTGGTGCTGAAACGGCTTGATGAAACTGCGCTTAAGCAACTTCTTGTCCGTGCCGAACAGCATCTGGGTCGTAGTCTGCCGCTGGCTCAGCAATCGCGCGCTGCTTTGATCAGCATGGCCGATGGCGACGGGCGCTATCTGCTCAACATGGTCGAAACGGTTGTCGAGCTCGCCGACCCGGATGCGCCGCTGGAGCCGGAAGCGCTGGCCAGGCTGGTTCAGCGCCGCGCTGCGGTTCACGACAA
>JBCCHH010000206.1:0-4156 GCA_039028855.1 Pseudomonadota bacterium
ATAGCTTTCTCTGTTTATTTAGCCGCAGATTTCACAGATTACACAGATGAAAAAGAGCAACTGTCTACATTGCAAGGACCAAGAGACAAAGCGGTTCGATTAACGCTATTTCCCAATGACTCTTCTAAGCTTGCTTTTTTGTTTTTTAAATCTGTGTAATCCGCGTAATCTGTGGTTTCCAGCATTTACAACATCATCCGGCGCACGTCTTCCAATACGTACGCGAGGTAGCCGGTAAAGCGCGCGGCCAGGGCGCCGTCGATGACGCGGTGATCGTACGAAAGCGACAGCGGCAGCATCAATCGCGGCTGGAACTGTTCACCGTTCCAAACCGGCTTCATTTCCGAACGCGACACGCCCAGGATCGCGACTTCGGGCGCATTGATGATCGGCGTAAATGCCGTGCCACCGATGCCGCCCAGGCTCGAGATCGACATGCAGCCACCCTGCATTTCATCGCGCGACAGCTTGCCCTCGCGTGCCTTAGCCGAAAGCTCGGTCAAATCCTGTGCTAGTTCAAGCAGGTTTTTTTGATCGCAATCGCGAATCACCGGCACCATCAGACCGTGCGGGGTGTCGGCAGCAAAGCCGATGTGAAAATATTTTTTATAAATGATTGACTGACCATCGGTCGACAGCGAAGCGTTGAATGCCGGGTATTCCTTGAGTGCCGCGACCACGGCCTTGATCAGAAATACCAGCGGCGTCATCTTGGTGCCGGCTTTTTCGGCATCGGCCTTGCTGGCCTTGCGGAAGGCTTCCATATCGGTGATATCGGCCTGGTCGAACTGGGTGACGTGCGGAATCGAAACCCAGTTGCGGTGCAGATTCGGACCGGAAATCTTCTGGATCCGCGACAGTTCCTGCTGCTCGGTTTCGCCAAATTTGGCGAAATCGACTTCAGGCGCTTTGGCCACTGCGAGTCCACTGCCACCCGCTGCAGCCGCTCCAGCGTCGAGACGCGATTTGACGTGCTGTTTCAGATCGTCTTCGGTAATCCGGCCGTGCTTGTCGCTGCCCTTGACCGCAGTCAAATCAGCACCCAGTTCCCGCGCCAGCTTGCGCACCGCCGGGCTGGCGTGCGGCAAGCTCGAAGGATCTTTGCTCATCTCGTCAAACGGCACCGGCGGCGCCGGCAGTTCGTTCGCTTCAGTTTTTGCTGATTCAGGCGTTTCGCTGGGAGACCGAGCTTCAGGTTCCGAACTGTGCTGATCTTGCGAGTCCCGAGTCTCGACCTCCGAGTCCCGACTCTCCTCAGAATCCCGATCCGAATCCGTCTCCACTTCCGGTTCAACCGCCGCATCCTGTTCGGCCGCATCGACCACCGCAATCACATCGCCTTCGGAAACTTCATCGCCCTCGCCGACCTTCAACTCGAGGATGGTCCCAGCCACCGGCGAAGGCACTTCCATCGTCGCCTTGTCGGATTCCAGCGTCAGCAGCGACTGCTCGGCTTCAACGCTATCGCCGACCGCGACCAGCAGCTCAATCACCGGCACCTGATCGAAGTCGCCAATGTCGGGGACTCTAATTTCCTGGCTCATTTATGAACTCTCGCCTTCCTGGAACAAGGCGCAAATCGCGTCGGATGGATCGCGGATAAAACAAAAGCGCCCATCACCATAGCTGCGTTCATTACCAATGATCTGTCCACCTAAGCCTGTGACCTGCTCTAATGACTGATCCAGATCGGCAACGACAAAGTATGGAATCCAGCCCTTGGGCACCTCGGCGTTCGGGCCGCGTTTGTTTACGATACCGGCAACCATGGTCTCACCGTCGGCGGTTTTCAGGATGTAATCATCGTAATCGTCCATGCTCATGGCTTCGATCTGAAAACCGACTACGGATTGATAAAAATCACGCAGTGCCGGAGCCTGCTCGTCGGTTATATCCAGCCAACCCATGGTTCCAATTTTTGTCGTCATTATTGTGTCCTCGGTAATGGTTTATCGGGATCGATATTGAGCTGATCGCGCGCGGCAAACAGCTCTGAACGGCTGATTGCATTGCGCTGATACAGACCCGTCATTGCGGCATAGGCAATGTAGTAGCGATCCACTTCAAAGAAGCGGCGCAGGTTCTCGCGCGTGTCCGAGCGACCGAAACCGTCGGTACCCAGCACCAGATACTCGCGTTGCGGTACGAATGCGCGAATTTGGTCGGCATAGGCCCGAACATAATCGGTTGCCGCAACGACCGGGCCCGCACGGTCGGCCAACAGCCGGGTCACGTACGGACGCTGACCATCCTGATCGGGATGCATGCGGTTATTGCGCGAAACTGCCGCCGCCTCGCGTCCAATTTCATTAAAACTGGTGACCGACCAGATATCGCTGGAGACATTGAAGCATACACTCAATAGCTCGGCCGCGGCAATCACCTCATTCAAAATAGCGCCCGATCCCAGCAGCTGGACCGTTCGATTCGCGTCTTTGCCCGACGGAGCTGTATGCGCTTTCAACAGATACATGCCCTTGCGGATGCCGTCTTCGACACCCTCGGGCAGGGCCGGGTGCGGATAGTTTTCGTTCAACGTGGTGATGTAGTAGTAGACATCTTCCTGCTCGCCATACATGCGACGCAGCCCGTCCTGCAGAATGACGGCCAGTTCATAACCAAACGTCGGGTCATAACTGATGCAGTTCGGAATGGTACCAGCCATGATGTGGCTATGGCCGTCCTCATGCTGCAGGCCTTCGCCATTCAGCGTGGTGCGGCCGGATGTGCCGCCGATCAGAAAACCTCGTGCGCGCATATCACCAGCAGCCCAGGCCAGATCGCCAATGCGCTGGAAACCAAACATCGAATAAAACGCATAGAACGGAATCATCGGCAGGCCGTTCGACGCATAACTGGTCGCGGCGGCAATCCACGAACTCATCGAGCCGGCTTCGGTAATGCCTTCCTGCAGCACCTGACCGCCCTGGTCTTCCTTATAGTAGGCCAGTTGATCGGAATCGACTGGCTCATAGAGTTGCCCGAATGGCGCATAGATGCCGATCTGGCGAAACAGGCCCTCCATGCCAAAGGTACGTGCTTCATCGCAGATGATCGGCACGATATGGTCCTTTAAATTCTTGTCGCGCAGCAGCACGGCCAGGAAACGCACAAACACCATGGTGGTGGAAATTTCGCGCTCACCCGAACCTTTAAGCACCGCATCAAACGCTTCGAGCGGCGGAATTTCCAATGCCTGCGACTCGACGCGCCGTTGTGGCAGAAAACCACCCAGCGCATCCCGGCGCTGTTTCATGTAACGGATTTCGTCGGAATCTTCGCCCGGATGGTAATACGGAATGTCCTGTAACTGCTCATCGGCAATCGGTACATTGAAGCGATCGCGGAAATAGCGCACGCCATCTTCATCGAGCTTCTTCTGCTGATGCGAGATATTCATGCCCTCGCCCGATTTACCCATGCCGTAGCCCTTGATCGTTTTGGCCAGAATCACAGTCGGCTGACCCGGATGCTGCACGGCGTCGTGGTACGCCGCGTACACTTTGTGCGGATCGTGCCCGCCACGGTTCAAACGCCAGATGTCTTCATCGGACAGATCGGCAACCATTTCCTTGAGTTCGTCATAGGCGCCGAAAAAGTGCTCGCGCACATAACCGCCGTCCATCGCCTTGTATTTCTGATAATCGCCGTCGAGCGCTTCTTCCATGCGCCGACGCAGCAGTCCTTTGCTGTCGCGCGCCAGTAGCGGATCCCAATACGAACCCCAAATGACTTTGATGACGTTCCAGCCGGCACCGCGAAACACGCCTTCGAGTTCCTGAATAATCTTGCCGTTGCCGCGCACAGGTCCATCGAGCCGCTGCAGATTGCAGTTGATCACGAACACCAGATTATCCAGCCGCTCGCGCCCGGCCAAAGAAAGAGCACCGAGCGATTCCGGCTCGTCGGTTTCACCGTCGCCCATGAAACACCAGACCTTGCGCTTGGACGCGTCGAGCAGCTTGCGGTTGGTCAGGTACTTCAAGAACCGCGCCTGGTAGATCGCCATAATCGGGCCCAGACCCATCGATACGGTCGGCAGTTGCCAGAACTCGGGCATTAGCCACGGATGCGGATAGGAACTTAAGCCCTTGCCATCGACTTCCTGACGGAAATGATCGAGTTGATCCGTGGTCAGACGGCCCTCGAGAAATGC
>JBCCHH010000207.1:0-4144 GCA_039028855.1 Pseudomonadota bacterium
CGGGCATTTCGCACAAGCTCGGCGAAGTGCACGACGGCAATGCCGTAATGGACTGGATGGAGCAGGAGCAGGAGCGCGGCATCACGATTACTTCGGCCGCCACGACCTGTTTCTGGTCAGGCATGGACAAGAACTGGCCCGAGCATCGCATCAATATTATCGACACCCCCGGACACGTCGACTTCACGATTGAAGTCGAGCGCTCGTTGCGCGTACTCGATGGCGCTGTTGCTGTGTTCTGTGCTGTGGGTGGCGTTGAGCCGCAGTCGGAAACGGTTTGGCGTCAGGCGACCAAGTATTCCGTTCCGCGTATGGCCTTTGTCAACAAGATGGACCGTACCGGCGCCAACTTCAGCCGCGTGGTTGAGCAGATCAAAGATCGTCTGGGCGCTAATGCGGTGCCGATTCAATTACCGATCGGTGCCGAAGAGAATTTCCTGGGTGTTATCGATCTGGTGCGCATGCGTGCAATTCACTGGAACCCGGAAAACATGGGCACCACCTATGAGGCTGTCGATATTCCTGCAGATATGCAGGCCGAGGCCGAAGCTGCGCGCGAGTTCATGATTGAGGCCGCGGCCGAATCGTCCGAAGAGTTGATGGAAAAATACCTCGAAGAAGGCGATCTGTCTGAAGAAGAGATCATCCAGGGTATCCGTCTGAGCACTCTGAATAACGAGATCGTGCCCGTTTTGTGCGGCACCGCGTTCAAGAATAAGGGTGTGCAGGCGCTGCTCGATGCGATCGTCGAATTCATGCCGAACCCAACTGAAGTGCCGGCGATCCGCGGCGTGCTCGAAAACGAAGAAGAGGGCACGCGTCCGTCATCGGACGATCAGCCGTTTGCTTCTCTGGCGTTCAAGATTGCGACTGATCCGTTCGTCGGTTCATTGACGTTCTTCCGCGTCTACTCAGGCGTACTGAAGTCGGGCGATACCGTATTCAACCCAGTCAAGGGTAAGAAGGAGCGGATCGGTCGTCTGCTGCAGATGCACTCGAATTCGCGCGAGGAAATCAAGGAAGTGCGCTCGGGCGACATCGCTGCGGCAGTGGGTCTGAAGAACGTGACAACGGGTGACACATTGTGTGATCCTTCAGACGTCATCACGCTGGAGCGGATGGAATTCCCCGAGCCGGTGATCGCGGTTGCGGTCGAGCCAAAGACCAAGTCCGATCAGGAAAAAATGGGCATGGCGCTGTCGAAGCTGGCGCAGGAAGATCCGTCGTTCCGCGTACACACCGACGAAGAGTCTGGTCAGACCATCATTGCCGGTATGGGTGAGCTGCATCTCGACATCATCGTCGACCGCATGCGCCGCGAGTTCAACGTCGAAGCGAATGTCGGCAAGCCGCAGGTGGCCTATCGCGAAACCATCCGTTCAGCCGTTGAGGCCGAAGGTAAGTTCGTGCGTCAGTCGGGCGGTAAGGGTCAGTACGGTCACGTCAAGATCAAGCTCGAGCCGATGCCGCAGGGCGAAGGCTTTGAGTTTGTCAACGAGATCGTCGGTGGTGTCGTGCCGAAAGACTACATCCCGGCCGTCGGCAAGGGTATCGCGGAGCAGATGAACAATGGTGTGCTGGCCGGCTTCCCGCTGGTCGACTGTAAGGCTACGCTGTATGACGGTTCATACCACGAGGTCGATTCATCGGAAATGGCGTTCAAGATTGCCGGTTCCATGGCGATGAAAGAAGGTGCGCTGAAGGCCAATCCGGTATTGCTTGAGCCGCTGATGAAAGTCGAAGTGGTATCGCCGGAAGACTATATGGGCGATGTCATGGGCGATCTGAACCGCCGTCGCGGTCTCGTGCAGGGCATGGAAGATGCGCCGGCCGGCAAGATTATCCGTGCACACGTACCGTTGGCTGAGATGTTTGGTTATGCGACCGACCTGCGTTCGATGAGCCAGGGTCGTGCGACCTATGCCATGGAATTTCTGCACTACGCCGAGGCGCCGACCAGCGTGGCAGACGAAGTGATCAAGAAAACTGCATAAGTATCTGCATATAAAGAACAGTAGAGGAAGCGAAAGGATGTCCAAGGAAAAATTCGAACGCACGAAGCCGCACGTGAACGTGGGCACGATTGGCCACGTCGATCACGGTAAAACGACGCTGACCGCAGCGCTGACGAAGGTGTGTGCCGAAGCGCGTGGCGGTGAGTTCCGTGCCTATGACCAGATCGATAACGCGCCCGAAGAGCGCGCCCGCGGCATCACGATCGCGACCGCACACGTGGAATACGAGTCCGAAGAACGGCACTACGCGCACGTCGACTGCCCGGGCCACGCCGATTACGTGAAAAACATGATCACCGGTGCCGCCCAGATGGACGGCGCGATCTTAGTCTGCTCGGCGGCCGATGGCCCGATGCCGCAAACGCGTGAGCACATCCTGCTGGCGCGCCAGGTCGGCGTCCCGCAGATTCTGGTGTTTTTGAACAAAGCCGACATGGTCGACGACGAAGAACTGCTCGAACTGGTCGAAATGGAAGTGCGTGAGCTGCTGAGCGACTATGAGTTCCCCGGCGACGACACCCCGATCATTGTCGGTTCGGCCCTGAAGGCGCTCGAAGGCGACCAAAGCGACATCGGCGTACCGGCCATCCTGAAGCTGGTTGACGCGCTGGATAGCTACATCCCGACGCCCGAGCGCGACACCGAAAAGCCGTTCCTGATGCCGATCGAAGACGTGTTCTCGATCTCCGGCCGCGGTACCGTCGTGACCGGTCGTATCGAGCGCGGCATCGTCAACGTCGGTGACGAACTCGAAATCGTCGGTATTCATGACACCACCAAGACCACCTGTACGGGCGTGGAAATGTTCCGCAAGCTGCTCGACCAGGGTGAGGCCGGTGACAACGTCGGCGTACTCCTTAGAGGCACCAAGCGCGACGAAGTCGAGCGCGGTCAGGTCTTGGCCAAGCCGGGCACGATCACCCCGCACACCCACTTCGAAGCGGAAGTGTACGTGCTGAGCAAAGACGAAGGCGGCCGTCACACGCCGTTCTTCAAAGGCTATCGCCCGCAGTTCTACTTCCGCACCACGGACGTGACCGGTGCGGTCGAGCTGCCGGATGGGGTCGAGATGGTCATGCCGGGTGACAACATCAAGATCCAGGTGGAGCTGATTGCGCCGATCGCGATGGAAGAAGGCCTGCGCTTCGCCATCCGCGAAGGTGGCCGTACGGTCGGTGCCGGTGTGGTTGCCAAGATCCACAAGTAATCGCGTAATGAGCCGCGCCGGTTTACCGACCGGCGCGTTTTCATTGAACCGATGAATCATTGAATGATCTGAGACTGGATGATCCAAGAATCGATTGACTGACAAATTGACTGAAGGCGAGTAGCTCAACTGGCAGAGCAGCGGTCTCCAAAACCGCAGGTTGGGGGTTCGAGTCCCTCCTCGCCTGCCATTGGTCTGAAATCGACCGGTCGTAAAACAACCGAAAGTACACTATGACAGCCGAAACCAACTCATCGCGTGATATCGTTCTGTGGATTCTGTTTGCACTGATCCTCGGCGCGGGTATTTACGGTTTTATCTATTTCGATAATCAGGTTATGGACCTGGTGCGTATCGTCGGCCTTTTGGTCGTGATTGGCATTGCCTGTGCGGTTGCATTTAGAACCTTGCACGGCCGCCAGTTGTTTGATTATTTCCGCGAAGCGGATATCGAGCGGCGCAAGGTAGTCTGGCCGACACGTCAGGAAACGACGCAAACCACGCTGATCGTGATTGCCGTAACCATCGTGATCGGCATCATGCTGTTCATTATGGATACAATTTTCGGTTTCCTGGTGCGCCGCCTGATTGGAATTGGTGGAGGTCTGTAATGGCCAAGCGCTGGTATGTGGTGCATGCCTTTTCAGGCTATGAAAAGCAGGTGCAGCGCTCGCTGAAAGAGCGTATTGAGCGCGCCGAAATGCAGGATCAGTTCGGCGAGGTGCTGGTGCCGACCGAAGAAGTGGTCGAGATGAAGAAGGGCGTCAAGCGCAGAAGCGAGCGCAAGTTCTTTCCCGGCTACGTGCTGGTCGAAATGGAAATGAATGAAGATTCCTGGCATTTGGTCAAAGACGTGCCGAAGGTGATGGGCTTTATCGGCGGTCGTCAGGACCAGCCGGCGCCGATCAGCCAGAAAGAAGCC
>JBCCHH010000208.1:0-4142 GCA_039028855.1 Pseudomonadota bacterium
GGTGTTGAAACCGACGGCGTCAAAATGTCGATCAATCCGTTCGATGAAATTGCGCTCGAAGAGGCGCTGCGGCTCAAAGAAGCCGGGCATGCCGAAGAAGTCATCGTCGCTTCGATCGGCAGTAAGGACGTACAGCAGCAGCTCCGTACCGGACTGGCGATGGGTGCGGATCGGGCGATTCATCTGAATACCGATCAGGATGTTCAGCCGCTGACGGTTGCGCGCGTGCTGCTGAAACTGGTCGAGAAAGAACAGCCGGGCATCGTGTTTTTGGGCAAACAGGCGATCGATGGCGATAACAATCAGACACCGCAGATGCTGGCGGCGCTTTGGGATCGTCCACAGGCGACGTTTGCGTCCAACGTGGAAATCGAAGGGAACACTGCGCGCGTTACGCGTGAGGTGGATGCGGGTCTGGAAACGCTCGAGATCGATCTGCCGGCCGTGTTTAGTTCAGATCTGCGCCTGAACGAACCGCGTTTCGTCAAACTGCCGGACATCATGAAGGCCAAGCGCAAGCCGCTCGAAGAAATTTCACTGGCTGAGTTGGCGATCGATACCAGTGCCGATCTGACGATTACCCATCATGAACCGCCGCCCAAACGGGAGCGCGGTGAGATGGCTGAGTCGGCCCAGGCGCTGGTTGATGCACTGAAAAACAAGGGGCTGCTGTGATGAGTCGCGTACTGATTATTGCCCAACACGAGAATGGTCAACTCAACCCGGCTACGGCCAAAACCCTGACCGGCGCGCGTGGCTTGGGTGTGAGTGATATCGATATCGTAGTATTTGCCGACCAGATTGGTGAAGTCGCTGCCCAGGCGGCCAAGCTTGAAGGCGTCGTTCAGGTAGTAACGGTTGAGCATGCCGATTTCGCCTACCCGGTCGCGGCAAGAATTGCGCCTGAAGTGGTTGCGCTGGCTGCTGACTACAGCCATCTTCTTGGCCCATCGACAACCTTTGGTAAAGACCTGATGCCGCGCATCGCCGCATTGCTCGGCGTGAACCAGATATCCGATATTCAGAAAGTGATCGACAGCCACACCTTCAAACGCCCGATCTATGCCGGTAATGCGATTGTCACGGTCCAGGCCCCGACGGATCATCCGGTGGTTGCAACCATCCGCGCTGCATCGTTCGCCGCAGCCGCAGTGGCTGAAAGCGCGTGTCCGGTTGATGCACGCGCAGCTACGGCCGAAAACCCCGGCCACAGTCGCTACATCGGCTTGGAGTCCGGCGGTGGCGACGGCCCCGATCTGCAAACCGCCGATCGTGTCGTATCCGGCGGTCGTGCATTGGGTTCATCGGAAAACTTCGAGTTGATCTTCAATTTTGCTGGCAAGCTCGGCGCTGCGGTCGGTGCCTCACGTGCCGCGGTCGATGCCGGCTATGTGCCGAACGAACTGCAGGTCGGCCAGACAGGCAAGATCATCGCACCCGAGCTGTACTTTGCGATTGGGATATCAGGCGCCATCCAGCACCTGACCGGCATCAAGGACGCGGGCACCATCGTCGCAATCAACAAGGACGCCGAAGCGCCGATCTTCGAAATCGCCGACTACGGCCTGGTCGGTGACCTGTTCGAAATCGTACCGGAGCTGGAAAAGCTGATTTGATGAGTTTGGTGTCTGTAGAGTTCTGATAGGGGTATTGGATTTCGACTCAACTTCGCTGAGTTCAAGCGCTATATTCCCAAGATGAATAGTTTTAGGAGGTATGGCTAAAAGCAGGTAGACAAGTATTCGAAACTTACGCAGAAAATTCTGTCCGGTGGCGGGGATGCCGGTGTTGATTTCTCGGCGCTATGCCAGTTGCTGACCCGGCTTAGTTTCGATGAGCGAATCAAAGGTAGCCACCATATCTTCACTCAGGATAGTGTTGTAGAAATTCTCAATCTGCAGCCGAAAGGGAGCAAAGCAAAGGCCTATCAGGTGAGGCAAATCAGGAGTATTCTTGTTAAATACCGGCGTGGAGAGTCTGATGTCGATTAAATACGAGTTGATTATCTACTGGAGTGAAGAAGATCAGGCTTTTATTGTAGAAGTGCCGGAGCTAGCTGGATGCATGGCTGATGGAAAAACCTACCAACAGGCTGTAGCCAACGCCCAGCAGGTCATAGAGGAATGGATCGAGACAGCGAACGAATTAGGCCGAACCGTTCCAGAGCCTAAGGGGGCGGTTGATGTATGCATGAGATGATCATGCTGTTATGGGCAATGCCGCAATATAGCAAATTACCTTAAAAGCAAGCTGTTTTTCCTCCTATCTCAGGTCGCGCGCCTGACAATAGCTGCAGTGAATTGCACAACAATGGACTCAGATGATAATGGTCAAAAGTCGTGATAATTAGCCGAGGCGTTTCGGGAAAGTAATCGGCAAACCAGTTCGACAGGTGCGGCATGTTGTCTGGTAGTTCTGCACAGACGTGATCACGTCGTACGGCAGCCAAACGAATCGGCACTTTGGGATGAAACTCCGGGCAGACGTCCAGCGCTGCTGCTGGCGTTAGCCCAATTCGGGTCTTCGGCACCGTGTGCAGCGGGTGGCCGGTTCGGCCCATTGATCGAGAAACAGCGTAGCGTCGGACACAGGACCGCTGCGTTGTAAGTGGTGGATCAGTGCTGCAGGTGAAGCGGCATCCGGCGTTGCTGGAAGATTTGCATCCGTTCTCTGATGCGCGGCAAAGGCCAGCACTTCGTTCAGCACGCTGTCGTTGACTTCTGTCGCCAGCCACTGTCAGGGCGCGATGTCTTCGTTGTGGTAAGAGGAGACGATTTCGAGCAAGCGAGCGGGGTGTTCAATGGGTTCGATCGTACCGTTTTGCCAGCGTGCCTGCAGGTTGCGGAGGTCGCTGCGTAATAACACCAGCGAGGCATAGAATTCCTCGCAAACCAGTGTGCATTCGCCGCCCGGCAGTGGGAGTCATCGGCGAACAGAATCGCGGCTTTCGAGGCTCGCTCAGGCACGGCCGCTTTCACATCTTCCATCTCGGCCATGGTTTCGATTTCGCCTCTGGCGATATGGTCCGGGGACACATTGAGGCAGATGCCCACATCGCAATCGTCGAAGGCGAAACCACGCACGACGATGCCGCGATGATGCGTTTCCAGCGCGGCCGCTTCAATCGCGGGATCGGTCAATACACGGCAATGGCCTGCGAATAAACCTGAATCCCCGTGGCTGACCTGCTGTCCACCGATAGTGATGCCTTCACTGGACACCAGGCCCGTTTTCAGACCGGCCTGGCGGAAAATGTAGGCGATCATGCGTGTTGTTGTGATCTTGCCGTTGGTGCCGGTCACGGCGATGACGGGAATCCGCGCTGCAGACGGTTCGGCGAAAACGGAGTCGAGCAAGGCTTCGGCGGCGTTGTCTAGCCCGGTTTCGTCATCGACGTGATTCAAGCTGTTGCCATCCATGATGCGCTGTCGAACACCCTGACCAATTTGCAATACCGAGGCGCTGTTTGCTTGACCGGGTACACGCATGATCCAGCTCAGAAAATGAAGACCATACGCCCTGTACGGCAAGTTGCTGACGGAGTTCGTTTAGCGTTGGGCACTGTCGGGGAAACTGCGGATCGCGTGGATCCAAACGTACCTTAATCACAGGCATATCGGCCCTGCGGCTCGGTCCAAAGAGCGGAAAGGAAAGGATGGCAGGCATCGGCAGTGTGTAAAAAGAAACCAGTTCGCGCGGCCTGGTTCAGCCAAGCCGTTTTGGCCGCTCTGCGACCTGATCACGAAGATAAATAGGTTGTATTTGGTCGACATTGACCGCTTCAGTGTTGGTTGTCAGTGCTGCGACAGCCGCTGCACTGGGATAGGTTTCAACGTTGATTGAACCGCTGAATGATGAGCGCCAGTTCGCCAGTTGCTCTGCGTAGACACGAAACGCGTTGCCGACGGCCGCGTCGGGCTCGATTTGTGACTGCGCGATTTGATCAGGTGCACACAATACTTCGCTGCCAATCGGCTTCGGGAAATCTTCACTGAAATCAAACCAGCCTGCATAGATTTCACCCATGCGCGCATCAAAGGCGGCCAGGAGTTTCCCTTTGAACCCTTCCGGGCGGCCGTTGTCGGCCAGCGCGGCCAGGCTGGATACGGGATAAATCGGCAGGTCATGTGCCAGGGCGATAC
>JBCCHH010000209.1:0-4125 GCA_039028855.1 Pseudomonadota bacterium
GGTGGACTGAAGACTAGGCGCAAGCTTAGGAGGCAGTGGTATGTGCTGGGGTAGCTGAGCTATGGGATAGGCACCAATGAGTAGTTGTGGTCGGCGGTTGGTCCACGCCCCAATGGGGGACGACTGCCCAGGAAAGCTAGGGCATGAGGTTAGCGTGCCGTTGAGTTTCAGCGTGATCGGCCAGTTGCGGATGCCGTCCGAACCATACCGGCGCGCAATTTCTCCCGACAAGCGCGCACCGATCGAGCGATCGTGATTGGCGATGGCATAGGCAAACTCACCACCCTTACGATCCGCCAGCGCGGCTTGCGTATCGTTAATGATCTGCTCGGCCAGGTGACCCGGATCGTGCGGTGGGTTGCGCTCGACCACGCAGAACTGATCGACGTCGCGCGTCGTGCTGTGTGCAAGCAGCGGGGCCAGATCGAGCTTGTTCTGACGCTCGGTCAGGCCGTCGATTCGGGTCAGGTATTCAGTGCGGCCGATCAGGTCTTCGAGTTTTTCGACGCCCAATTCAGCCAGGATCTCACGCACTTCCTGTGCGACAGACTGGAAATAGTTCATCGCCATCTGCGGCAGACCGATGAAGTGTTGTGCACGCAAGGTCTCGTTTTGCGTGGCCACGCCGGTCGCGCAGTTGTTCAGATGACAGATGCGCAGGTATTTGCAGCCCAACGCGATCATCGGCGCGGTGCCGAAGCCGAAACTTTCCGCACCGAGCACGGCGGCTTTGACCACATCCAGCCCGGTTTTCAGGCCGCCGTCGGCCTGAATACGCACCTGACCACGCAGTCCGTTCGCAGTCAGGACCTGGCGAATCTCGCTCAGGCCCAGCTCCCACGGCGCGCCGGCGTATTTGACCGAGGTCAGCGGGCTGGCGCCGGTGCCGCCGTCGTAGCCGGACACGGTAATCAGGTCAGCATAGGCCTTGACTACGCCGGCTGCAATGGTTCCTATACCCGGTTCGGAAACGAGCTTGACCGAAACGAGCGCTTCCGGATTGACCTGCTTCAGATCGTAAATGAGTTGAGCCAGATCCTCGATCGAATAGATATCGTGATGCGGCGGTGGCGAGATCAGCCCGACGCCGGGCGTAGCGAAACGTAATCGCGCGATCAGTGAATTGACCTTGTGCCCCGGTAACTGACCGCCTTCGCCGGGCTTGGCGCCCTGCGCAATCTTGATCTGGATGACTTCGGCGTTGATCAGATAATCCGGCGTCACGCCAAAGCGTCCGGAAGCGATTTGTTTGATCTTCGACGATTTCTCGGTGCCGTAGCGAGCCGGGTCTTCGCCGCCTTCGCCCGAGTTCGAGCGCGCGCCGAGTCGGTTCATTGCGATGGCTAATGCTTCGTGCGCTTCCGGCGACAGCGCGCCCAGGCTCATGCCGGCCGAGTCGAAGCGGTGCAGTATGGCTTCGATCGGCTCGACCCGGTCAATATCGATCGGCGGCTGGTCGGATTTGAGTTCAAGCAGATCGCGCAGCATCGCCGGTGGCCGCTCGTTGACCAATTTCGCGTAGCGCTGGTAATCCGACCATTCGCCGGTTTGCGCGGCGTGACGGAGCAGCGTCACGACATCCGGGTTATAGGCGTGAAACTCACCGCCGTGTACGTAGCGCAGCAGCCCGCCGTGTTCGATCGGTATCTGCTTGTTCCAGGCCCAGCGCGCCAGCGCGGCCTGATCGGCGTGCAGGTCGGCAAAATCCGCGCCCTGCAGCCGGCTGACCGAACCTGGAAAACAGTTTTCGACCACGTCATCGGCCAGCCCGACCAGCTCGAACAATTGCGCGCCGCGATACGAGCCGATCGTCGAGATGCCCATCTTGGACAGAATCTTGAATAGACCCTTGCGGATCCCGCGACGATACGCGCGGCCGAACTGCATGGCCTGATCGCGACCGCGCTCAATCTCGCCCGACTGGGTCATCGCGTGCAGGGTCTGATAGACCAGATACGGATAGACTGCGGTTGCGCCGAAACCGATCAGGCAGGCGAAATGATGCGGGTCACGCGCGGTGCCGGTCTCAATCACCAGATTACAGTCGGGCCGCTGGCCCGTTTCGAGCAGATGATGATGGACCGCGCCGGTGGCCAGCAGTGCATGGATCGGCAGCTTGCCGGGCTCCAGGTAGCGGTCGGACAGAATCAGAATCTGGCTGCCGGCCGCGACTGCGGCCGAAGCGCGTTGGCACAGTTCGGCCAGTGCTTCGGGCAGCGGCTGGCGTTCGGGCACGTTCAAATCCAGCAGCGTCGACGGCAGGCCGAACTGCGGCGTATTGATGATCTGTCTGAGCTTGCGCTGCGACAGCACCGGCGAGTTCAGTACGACCCGCTCGGCCATTTCGGCGCTCGGCGTAAATACATTGCCTTTGCAGCCCAGGCCGGTTTCCAGCGACATCACCACGCGTTCGCGCAGGGAGTCGATGGGCGGGTTCGTGACCTGGGCGAACTGCTGTCGACAGCAGTCATACAGCGAACGGATGCGTGTCGACAGCACCGGCATCGGCGTATCGTCACCCATCGAGCCGACCGCTTCGGACTGGGTCTCGGCCAGCACCTGGATGACTTCGCGCCGCTCCTCGCGACTCAGGTTGAACATTTTCTGGTAGCTGGCCAGTGTGTCTTGGTCGAACGGCTCGGCCGCGATATGCACATCCACCAGCTCCGAATCGAGAAAGCGCACGCCCTGTTTGAGCCAGCTTTGCCAGGGAAGCATCGTCTTCAGATCGTGATCAATCTCCGCGCCGTTCAGAAGACGACCGTTATTCAGATCGACTGCGAGCATTTCGCCCGGACCCAGACGACCGCGTTGCTCGACCTGATCGACGGGCACATCGACCACACCGGTTTCGGACGCGACGATCAGCCGGCGATCGTCGGTCAGCGTCCAGCGCGCCGGGCGCAGCCCGTTGCGATCCAGCCCGCATACAACCCAGCGACCGTCGGTCATGACCAGTCCGGCCGGACCGTCCCAGGCTTCCTGGTGGAAATTGAAGAATTCATAGAATGCGCGCAGATCGGCATCCAGATTGTCGGCGGTCTGCCACGCCGGCGGCACCAGAATGCGCAGCGCCTGCGGCAGCGGTATGCCGCCGGTGACCAGCAACTCGAGCATATTGTCCAGTGACGAAGAGTCGGAACCGTGCATCGCGACCGGCGGGTCGATCTCGGCCAGATCGGGTAATAAAGGTGAGACCAGCAGCCTGCGCCGCGCGCGCGTCCAGTTGCGATTGCCGCGAATCGTATTGATCTCGCCGTTATGCGCCAGCATACGGAACGGCTGCGCCAGCTCCCAGCGCGGCAGCGTATTGGTCGAAAAGCGCTGATGAAACAGCACGACGGCCGTTTTTATCCGCGGGTCGGTCAGATCCGGATAAAACATCGTCAGGTATTCGGGCATGACCATGCCCTTGTAGGAAAGCGCATGCGCGGACAGGCTGGCAACGTAGCTTGTTACCGGATCGAACTGTTGCTCATATCGGCGTCGGGCTACATACAGCCGGCGCTGAAAATCGTCAACGTCGACCGCATTCGGCCGGTTAATAAATACATGCTCGATGCGCGGCAGGCTTTGTCTGGCGCCGTCACCGAGCGCTTCAGGATCAACTGGAACAGGCCGCCAGCCGGCGATCTGCAGTCCGTGTTGACATAGACACTTAGCCAAGATTTTTCGTTGCTGATGTGCACTATCCGGGTCGGCAGAAAGAAAGACCGCGCCGACCGTGAATTGCTCGGCAAGCTCGAATCCGGCTTCAGTGCCGATCATGCGTAGAAAATCGACCGGCAGTCCAATGAGCACGCCGCAGCCGTCACCCGATTTGCCGTCCGCTGCAACGGCGCCCCGGTGCGTGAGCCGGATCAAGGCATTCAATGCATCGGCCAAAATCCGGTGATCAGGCCGGTTATCGAGCTGGGCAATCAGTCCGAAGCCACAGGAATCATGCTCGAAATCAGGATGATAGAGCGTTTGCAACAACCGTACTCATGCGTATGGAGTTGCATTCAGCATACCCTAGTTTCAGCCCGCAACTATCAACCCGGGCAAGCAAAAAGCGTGGAACCGCAGATTTCGCGGATTCACGCAGATTAAAACGCCTAAAAGTCTGTCTCGAGCGGTTGCACA
>JBCCHH010000210.1:0-4116 GCA_039028855.1 Pseudomonadota bacterium
CGGGCGTCGCTACTTCCAGACTTAGGCGATTGAGTGAACCGCGCGTCGGGGTCAGAAAGTGATTGCGCGTATCGCGCGCCCAACTGCTATCGAGAATAAAGGAATCAATTTCACGCTCGTCCTTGGATAAAAAGCCATCGTTGTCGGTGTCAAGGGTAATACCGAGGGGACGTGTTGCTGCCAGACCGACCCCGATGATGGGGCTGTCCGGGTCATCCGGGTCTTCGAAGATGTTAACCAGGTTGCCAATATTGATATCCAATCGCTGAAAGCTTCCGCCCAGGCGAACAAAGCTGTTATCCGACAGTGGAAAGCCAAAGTTCACGCCGGCCGCGCCCTGACTGGTGGAGAATTCGGACAGGTTAGCGTTGGTTTGATCAAATTCGGAATAGTTGATGAAAAATCCGCGTGAGATGCCGTCATCGGTCCAGAACGGATTGTTGTAGCTGATGTTGACTGAACGTTGAATATCGCTGCGGCTGACGCCAAAGCCGACCGTGCGACCGGAGCCGAGGAAGTTTTCCTGCTGCACCGAAGCCGACAGGATCAAACCCTGTAGCTGCGAATAGCCCAGCCCGATCTGGAAGTTACCCGAAGCGCGCTCTTCAACGCTGACGATTACGTCAATCTGGTCTTCAGTGCCTTCCACGGCCGGTGTTTCGATATTTACGTTTTCAAAATAGCCGAGGCGCTGCAGGCGCAACAGCGTGCTATCAACGGCCGCTTGCGAAAACCAGGCGCCCTCAAATTGGCGCATTTCGCGCCGCAAGACTTCGTCCTTACTCGATAGATTGCCTTGAAATTCAACACGTCTGACAAATACTCGCTTGCCCGGCTCAACGAAGAAGTTCAGTGAAACCGAGTTATTTTCTCGATCCACTCGTGGTACTGGATTGACGTTGGCAAAGGCATAGCCAAAGTTGGCCAGTATGCCGGTAATGTTCTCAACGCTCTGTTCGATTTCACGCCGTGAGAAGGTTTCATTTTCATCGACCGCAATCAGTCGCCGAATAGTGGATTCCTCAAGGATCAGATCGCCCGTTACCTGTACCTCGTCGACCGTATAGACCTCACCTTCACGGATATTGGCGGTGATGTAGATGTTCTGCTTGTTTGGGCTAATTGAGACTTGAGTCGACTCGATCGCGAAATCGACATAGCCGCGATCGAGGTAATAGGCGCGCAGGCGCTCCAGGTCGCCGGTGAGTTTTTCGCGCGTGTAATTTGTGCGGCCGCGCCAGAACAGCAGGCCGTTGCTGGTGTCGGATTCAAAATCATCGCGCAGCTCTTTCTCGGTGAATACGGTATTGCCGACGATATTCAGATGGCGAATTTTGGCCGGGTCGTTTTCTTCGATCACAATGGCGATATTGACGCGATTACGATCCAGCTCACGCACTTGCGCATCGACTTCAACCGCATAGTGGCCCTGACTGAAATACTGCCGCACCAGTTCCTGCTGAATCTGATCCAACGCAAGCTGATCGAATACTTCACCTTCGGCAATCCCGATATCGGCCAGTGCCGGCATCAGTACATCGGTCTCGAGCTTGCGGTTGCCGGTGATCGTCACGGCCGAAATGGCCGGGCGTTCCTGAACTGTGATAATTAGAATATTGCCTTCGCGTGCGAGGCTGATTTCATCAAAAAAACCGCTGCGGTACAAATCGCGGATACTGGAACGTGCCAGCGATGGTGTAAGCCGCTCGTTGACTTCAACCGGCAGAAAACTGAATACCGTGCCTTCGGAAATACGCTGCAGCCCATCGACGCGGATTTCTTCGACAACAAATTCCTGTGCTGCGAGCGGGGCGCTGATCATCAACGCGATGAATAGCAGAATTCTCATGTGAAAACTAAACTCCGTGCTTGTAACATGATCGGGCGCAAGTGCAATCGGGCGACGACCAATTCTAGTCAAACAGACGTAATATATCGTTAAATATGGCGATGCTCATCAGCCCGGCAATCATCATGAGGCCGATCGTCTGGCCGATTATCTGGCCGCGTTCGGAAAGCGGGCTGCCTTTGATCCATTCAATCAGGTTGTACAGCAGCTGTCCACCGTCCAGTATTGGTATCGGCAACAAATTGATGATCGCCAGCGACAGGCTGATCAAGCCCAAGAAAAACAGAAAGCGTGAAATGCCAAGCTGAGCCGAAGTATTGGCCATGCGTGCGATCGTGATCGGGCCGGACAAATTTTCGAGCGAAGCCTGGCCGGTAACCATGCGTGCCAGAATGCTGAGCGTACCGCTGGTCAGTCGCCAGGTTTCGGCGAAGCCTGCGCCGAGTGCCTCAATCGGACCATGGCGGAGAATGGTAAAGCGACGATCGATCTTGGCCTGGAGCGCATCATCGGCTCGCTGCGGCACAATGCCGATGACGGGTCGGTCATCGACGATTTCAGCGGTCAATTGAGTTTCGAAAACGCGGCCATTACGCTCGATGGTCAGTCGCAGATCGGGGTTGGATTCGGCCTGCATCGGAATCTGTTCAACCAGTTTGCGCCAGCCGTCGATGGCTTCGTTACCGATCGCGAGCAGGCGATCGCCGCTGCGTAAATCCGCGCGTGCGGCCGGTGAGTCGGGCGAGATTTCGCCAATCACCGCCGGAAGGTCCGGTCGCCATGGCGTCAATCCAATGTATTCGAGCGTCTCATCTTCCTTAAAATCATTGCCCAATTGATCCAGCGCCAGCGTCATGCTGCGGCGAACGCCATTGATATCTTCGGCTTCGACCGTAATCGGTTCGCGGTCGAGTGCAGGTGGAATCAGTGCGAGCAGCGTGTGCGTCCAGGTTTGTACCGCTTGATTGTCGACCCGTACGATCATGTCTTCAGACTGCAAGCCGGCTTCAGCGGCGATGCCCTCGGTCGGGCCGATTACGGGTCGCGATTCGGGCACTCCGATCAGGAACATCAGCCAGAAGGCGGCTACGGCGAAGATGAAATTGAACGCCGGCCCGGCCGCGGCAATTGCGCTGCGCTGGCCGACGGTCTTCTGGTTGAACGATTCGCTTAGCTGAGCGGGCGCGACCGGAGTTTCGCGTTCGTCAAGCATTTTGATGTAGCCACCGAGTGGAATTGCTGCGACTACGAATTCTGTGCCGCTGGCCGCGCGTCGCGACCACAGCGGTTTGCCGAAACCAACCGAAAAGCGCAGCACGCGCACACCCATGCGCCGCGCAACCCAGTAGTGGCCATATTCGTGGAAGGTAACGAGCAGGCCGAGTGCGACCGCTAGCCACCAGATTGAGCCGATCAATTCGATCATGATTGCAGCATCACCTCAGCATCCACTAGACAGGCAGATAATTGCATCTTCGGCTTTAATCGCCCACCAGATCATCAATGCGAATGCGGGTGTCGCGGCGGCCAGGCTATCGAAGCGGTCAAGCAAGCCACCGTGGCCAGGCAGCAGTGACGAAGTATCTTTCATACCGCGCTGGCGCTTCATCAGGCTGATCGTGAGGTCGCCGCCGATGGAAAGCAGGGCCAGCAGGGCGCCCGCAATACCAGCGATGGTTAACGTCAACAGATGCGTTGGTGTAATGTTCAGCGGCATTTGCGGAATTAGCCAGAAAGTCAGCACAAACACCAGCGCAGCCAGAAAAATCCCGCCAATCGCGCCTGACCAGGTTTTACCCGGACTGATCTGACGGGCCAGTTTCGGTCCGCCGAACTGGCGACCGGTAAAAAAAGCGCCGATGTCGGCTGCGGCAATCACCAGTATCACCGCCAGCACAAGCCATGGACTGGAAAACTGCAGCCACGAGATGGCCGCAAATGCAGGTAACAGGATCAGACCGCCGATGATGAGTTTGCGTATTTGCAAGCGATCGGCATCCGCCTGTCCCCAGTCGATATGGCGCAGCCACAACAACAGTATGCACCAGCCGAGCGTTGCCAGACCAAACAGCAATGGGACCGCGATAGGGATATGCAGCAGTCCGATCAGCAGCGCACCGGCGATCAGCAAAAACACTATCCAGCCGATGCGTCCGGCGCGATGATTTAACCCGGCCAGGCTGGCACTTTCCCAGCCGCCAATGCCAAGCAAGATTAGCGCCAGTACCAATGTGAATACATTGGGCGGCAGCAGGAAAATAGCCAGC
>JBCCHH010000211.1:0-4097 GCA_039028855.1 Pseudomonadota bacterium
AACGGGGAGCGCTCTTGAGCATTTTCAAACGATCCGCACCGCCTTTGATTGGCCTGGATATCGGAACCAGCAGCGTCAAGCTGATGCAGCTTAGCAAGGCCGGTTCCAGTTATCGTGTAGAGCATATGGCGATTGAGGCACTGCCAGAAGGCGCGTTTACCGAGCACACGATCCAGAATGTAGAAGAAGTCGGTGCTGCCATTAGGTCTGCCATCAAGCGCAGCGGCAGCAAAGCCAAGCACTGTGCACTGTCAGTTTCGGGTTCCGCTGTAATCACGCGCGTGATTAACCTGCCGAGCAATTTGGATGAAGATGATATTGAAGGCCAGATCGAAATCGAGGCCAGCCAATATATTCCGTATCCACGCGATGAGGTGAGCCTCGATTTTGAGGTACTCGGTCCGTCGCCGAGTAATGCGAACGTGGTCGAAGTACAGTTGGCGGCGTCCAAGACAGAGAATGTTGAATCGCGTCAGGAAGCGGCCGATGAGGCCGGGTTGAATGCACGTTTGGTTGATGTCGAAGCTTTTGCCATGGTCAATGCCTTTGAGTTGATTCGGCAACGCGATGGCATTGCAGACTCTGACGTGATGGCGGTGCTGGATATCGGTGATGTGCGCAGTTCGCTCAATGTGATTCGCGGCGACCGTTCGATCTATTATCGTGAGCATCAGTTTGGTGGCCGCGAACTGGTTGAGGAAACCATGCGCCGCTACGGGCTTGAATCGGAGCAGGCAAAATTCTGGAAGCGTGATGATGAAGAGCCGGCCGGGTTTGAAGATGAGGTTCTTGAACCGTTCCGGCAAAATGTCATTCAACAGATCGGTCGTGCGCTGCAGTTCTTTTCATCGAGCCGCGATTATGCGGCGATCAACACCCTGTACCTGGCCGGAGGCGGTGGTTCGATTCGCGGGCTGGTAGAAACCGTGTCGGCTGAATTGGGTTTGAATGCCGAAGTGGCCGATCCATTCAAGGGTTTGAAATTAGCGCCGAGAATTAACGCCGCCGCACTGGACCAGTTGCGTCCGACCATGGTGACGGCCTTTGGCTTGGCCCTGCGGGGAGTCGAATAATGCGCAAAACCAATTTATTGCCGTGGCGCGAGGAGCTGCGGCAGGAAAGACAAAAAAGCTTTCTATTACTGCTGTTCGTGGTGGCGCTCGGGTCGGCTTTATTCGTTTTCATGGCTAAAAGTTACTTCGATGCGCAAATCGAAGGTCAGGGCGATCGCAACGAGTACCTGCAGGAGCAGATTGCCGAACTTGACCGTCAAATCGAGCGTATCGAAGAACTCGATCAAACCCGTAGTCGACTCATCGACCGCAAGAACGTGATTGAGGACTTGCAGGCTAACCGTAGTCTTATGGTGCATCTATTCGATCAATTGGTACGCACCGTGCCGACCGGTATCCGCCTGACCAATGTACGCCAGATCGGAGATCAGCTTACGATAAACGGCATGACTCAATCAAGCGGCCGGGTTTCGACCTATCTGCGCAATCTGGATGAATCGGACTATCTGCATAACCCATCGCTCCAAATCATACAAGAGATTGGCTCAGATGGCGTCAGTCAGGAAATGCCGTTTGAGTTCGGTTTGACTTTTACGCTGGCTTCGCCAGATCAGGTAGAGCGTGATCAGGACCGTTTTGCTGAGGACATCGCAACCGGGGAGGCGCTGCCATGAATATGCAGGAAATTCGCGATCTCGACTTTAATGATCTGGGTGCGGCCAGCAATGGCGCCAAAATGTTTCTGATTTCCGTATTGGTGATTATGATCCTTGCCGCAGGCTACTGGTTCATCATTAAGGATCAGCGCACGCAGTTGCAAACGCAGGAGCGCGAAGAGACACAGTTGCGCACAGAATTTGAAACCAAGCAGCGCAAGGCTTCTTCGCTGGAAGACTATGAACAGCAGTTAGACGAAATGCGCGAAGTGCTGCGTACGCTGCTACGACAGCTGCCAAGCAAAACCGAAATGCCCGATCTTCTGGTTGATATTTCGCAAACTGCGCTAGCCTCGGGTATCGAAACCGAGCTGTTCGAGCCGAATGCCGAAACCTTGCAGGGTTTTTATGCAGAGCAGCCGATATCCATTCGCATGACCGGCCAGTACCACCAGTTCGGCAACTTCGTCGGCGGGGTGGCTTCGCTGACTCGCGTAGTCATTTTAACCATGCGCGATATATCGCTCGAACCGATTGATGATCAGCCCGGCGTTTTGCGTATGGAGGGCACTGTAACAACGTACCGCTACCTTGACGATTCTGAAGACAGCGATCTGCTGCTGGAGAATGACTCATGATCGAGCCATCCATACTTCGTCACGGTAAGTCTTTGCTTGTGCTGGCGCTAACGGTATTGCTGCTGACGGGCTGCGGCCGTGACCGCAGCGATCTGGAGCAATGGGTTGCCGAAACGCTGCAGCGCCCGCCGGAACCGATTGAGCCGATCCCAACCGTACGCACCCCGGATGTGATTGCCTACGAAGCGGGCAACTTGCCCGACCCGTTTTTAAGCAATATGCGCGATCCGGACGGGCAGGCCGAGCAAGGTCTTGCGGGCGGCCCGCAAACCGGTCCACGGCCGGATCTTAACCGTCGACGTGAATTTCTAGAGCAGTATCCACTCGACACGCTGGCGATGGTCGGTTCGATTGAAATCAGTGATACTGCATTTGCGCTTGTATCCGACTTTGATGGCACGATTCACCGTGTCCAGGCCGGCAATTATATGGGCCAAAACCATGGTCGGATTCTGAACATTAGTGAGAGCAGCATAGAACTTCTCGAACTCGTGCCCGATGGCACCAGCGGCTGGATGGAGCGTGAGGCACAGATCGCACTGTCTGATAACCGTCCACAGCAACGGTGATGAACATGCAATATTCGACTGACCAAAAGCAACCCGTGACTCAGACGCATTTATTCAGGACTCGCTGCGAGCAGCACGAAATCACTAAAAGCCATGCAGGGAACGTATTAGGGAGCCCGACTATGAACCGCACCAAGCGCATGACGCGTACGATTCTGTTATTGATCGGCACAGCACTGCTGGCCGGACAGACTTTTGCAACCGAAGTAACCGATGTGCGTTTCAGCGATCAGGGCGATCAACTGCGTTTTGTGCTGACTACGGATGGCGATCCAGGTGAGCCAACGGTGTTTACGACCGACCAGCCGCCCCGTATCGTACTCGAAATGAACGACACAAGCTTGTCGGTGCCGAGCGGCACTACTCCGGTAGGTATTGGTGCGGTACAAAGTTATATGGCGGTATCGGCGGGCAATCGCATGCGTCTGATGATTGATTTGTCGCGCTCGGTCGCCTATGAGCTAAGCACTCAAGGCGACTCGGTTATCTTGAACGTCGACAGCGGCGTCAGTTCGTCTCAATCGATGGCTGCTGCCGCCGTTTCGGCTGCGAGCACATCGGGCGCGTCTAACCGCGTCGAGAATATCGATTTCCGGCGTGGTCCGGATGGCCAGAGTCGCGTGATCGTTGACATGAGTCGCCCTGGTGTGGATATTTCTGTTGATGAAAGAGCCGGCCAACTGCGCATCAATCTGTTCGGAGCCAGCCTGGCTGAAAACCAGATGCAGCGCCTGGACGTAGCCGATTTTGCTACGCCGGTTCAGCTTATTACGCCCGAACCGCGCGGCGATGGGGTACGGCTCGCGCTCGATATTGGCGGGCCATACACGCATCTTGCCTATCAGGCCGAGCGTCAACTCATCATCGAAGTGGCGCGACCTGAAGCGCAAGTCGAGGTGGCGCGCGAGTTGGAGTTTTTCCAAGAGCGTGAATACACGGGTCGCCGCGTTACGTTGAATTTTCAGGATATTGCCGTTCGCTCTGTGCTTCAGCTGATTGCCGATATTTCGGAACTGAATATCGTCGTGTCGGATTCGGTTACGGGTAACCTGACCCTGCGTCTGGCAAACGTGCCCTGGGATCAAGCGCTGGATATCATCTTGGAAACGCGCAATCTGGATATGCGCGAATCCGGCAATGTGCGCTGGGTCGCGCCAACCGCTGAAATCGCTGCTCGTGAAGCGCAGATTCTCCAGGCACGTGCCCAGTTACAGGAGCTCG
>JBCCHH010000212.1:0-4090 GCA_039028855.1 Pseudomonadota bacterium
TATAGACCAATCTCTTTAACAAACTGGGATAGCTCATAAATCACGCCGTGCTCAGCTATTTCTTGCGGATTTGAAGGAAAAAAATGCTGCTTATTACGCAGCTTTTTTCCATACCCTACTAATGAGTTTGCGGATTGATGAATGGTTACATTTATTGATTTGATAGTACCCCTACATATCAACTGTCATCCGTTATACCGCAAGAAATTGCTTGTTGTCAATCATTTTAGAAAATTTTTTTGAAGCGCGTTACAAGATCAATCGAATATTAATAATTCTTAGGTTGAAGTTGCTAGGCTAGTTACTTCAGCCCCTTCCAACACTAAAGAACGGTGGGCTGTCTTCAGCCGTACCGGTATCGAGCAGGCGGGCAATCACAAGGTGCTGTAATCCGGCAGTAATGTGAATTTCGCACTGAAAGCGAGCCTTACCCTCGGTGGTTAGCTAACCGATACGCAACAGTTTGAGCGCACCAATCTGGACCGTGTCTTCGACTTTGTGATGACATCGGTAAACGGTCGCCATACTGCCCGCTGACCTTTTGATCCAGCGTGCAGGCATCAATCCTGCGCCCTTCCAGCTCATGTTCCAGTCTGATCCGATTGGCCTCGCGGATAATCCAGTCCTTTCCTTGTTCGAGCGAAGGTTCCAGCGCGGTGTCGGCATGCAGCATGAACTCGAATTTTTGGCGGGTACCCGGATCAAGGTCTCGCGCTTCAAGCCAGACTTTGCGCTCCATCTCAGGGGTTTTGAGGCACGCTTCGAAAATGCGAACGGCGGTCCGCCATTCAGTGCGCTCTTTTGGCGTCAACGGCTCATCCCGATTCGGTCGATTCATCCAACAGCGCTTGCAGCGTTGCGCGCGCCAGTTGCCAGCGCCGATACAGCGTACGTTGGGACACGCCCATGGCTTTGGCGATATGATCCATGCTCAGACCAGTGAAGAAACGCAGCTCGACGATCTCGAGCAGCGTTGGATCGATCTGTTCAAGCTGACAAAACGCCTCTTCGAGCTCTAGCGCATCGAGCGGAATATCGCCGACCCGCGTCTCCTCGTAGCTTACTTGAAAGGCCTGTCCGCCGCGTTTATCGGCATTTTTTGCACGAGCGTGGTCGACGATGATGTGGCGCATCGCCCGTGCGGCGCAACTGAAAAAATGTTTCCGGTCGCGGGCGCTGAAAGAAGAGGAACCGGCGAGCTTCTCGTAAAGTTCATGGACGAGAATGGTCGGCGAAAGTGTGCCCACCTTATGACCGCGAATCCGTCCGGCCGCGATGCGCTGCAGCTCAGGATAAAGCTCATGAAAGACAGCGTCGAGCGCATCTCTTTCACCGCCTGCAGCGCGTTCAAGAAGCTGCGTAATCTCCGATCGCATGCAGTGGAGTATAGCTAAGCTGCGCATATCCAAGCCAGTCGATTCCTGCCTTGCTGCATCGAAATATGCACGAATGCATACCCCGTTTCGCAAAGCAAGCCCAAGATATGTTGTCAACTCTTCGGACGTTGCCAAGAATGCGTCGCATATGCTTCATGCGAGTCCGATGAGCCGGTTTTAAACAAATCCTGATTCTTCTGCCAGGGGTGAATTCGGACCGTGCCGGGTAAAACGTACTGGCCCCATCGTTGTAACCGCGCGCAAAGCTATATAGAGAAACGGCACATCCTACGCTTTGATTGAATGGCGCGCCCGAGAGGATTTGAACCTCTGACCCCCGCCTTCGGAGGGCGGTACTCTATCCAGCTGAGCTACGGGCGCTTGCTGGATGGGATTGTACCTGACTGTATTGGAGGAATATAGGTTCGGTATCAATCCTGACTGCCTGGCTCGGAGCGGGTTATTTCACTTTCAGTGCTGTGCGTGATGCTTGAATTGAAGCGCGAACAATTGCTGATCTTCGATCCCAACCGACTCGAACATCAGAAGGCCCTGTCGCAGGCCCGCATTTTGCTGCCCGCCGCAGTCACGGTCGGCGCAGCGATGGGTGCTTCGCTTACGCTTTTGTTGATGTGGTTGATCAATGGCCGAACAGCACTGATGCCCACATAAGAAACGGCGCCTCCAATGGAGCCGCCGTCAAGGGTGTGCCGCTCGACTTAAGCCGAGAGGCGGGGTGGATCAAGCCAGATCGAAGCGGTCTGCGTTCATCACCTTATTCCAGGCTGCGACGAAGTCAGCGACGAACTTGGCTTTGGCGTCGTCCTGAGCATAGGCTTCGGCCAAGGCGCGAAGCTGGGAATTGGATCCGAATA
This sequence comes from Pseudomonadota bacterium, assembly GCA_039028855.1. GTDB lineage: Bacteria > Pseudomonadota > Gammaproteobacteria > Xanthomonadales > Wenzhouxiangellaceae. The sequence continues at coordinate 2,252 of JBCCHH010000212.1, forward strand.
CCAGATCGACGCCGGTACCGGTCCACTTCACTTCGCCGCTGGCGCGATCGTAGCCTTCGTAAACGTCCTCGTCCTGAGCTTTCCATCCGATGTTCATGTCGGTCAGCGTGACAAAGAAGTCATTGCTCAACACGCCCGGACGGTCAGTAAATACACCGTGCCTGGAACCGCCGTGGTTGACGTCCAGCACGCGCATACCACCGACCAGTACGGTCATTTCCGGTGCAGTCAGGCCGAGCAACTGGGCTTTATCCAGCAACATTTCTTCGGCTCGCACGGTGAACTTGGTGCGGCTGTAGTTGCGGAAACCGTCGGCTTCAGGCTTCATCGGCTCGAACGATTCGGCATCGGTCTGCTCAGCGGTCGCATCGGTACGGCCCGGCGCGAATGGTACGGTGATGTCGTGCCCGCCATCGCTGGCGGCTTTTTCGACCGCTGCGGCACCACCAAGTACGATCAGATCGGCCAGCGATACTTTCTTGCCGCCGGTTTGAGCCGCGTTGAACTCACCCTGGATACCCTCCAGCACGCTGAGAACGCGGGCCACTTTTTCCGGCTCGAACGCTTCCCAGTTATTTTGCGGAGCCAGGCGAATGCGCGCACCGTTGGCGCCGCCGCGCTTGTCCGAATCGCGATAGGTCGAAGCCGAGCTCCAGGCCACGGAAATCAGATCCTGCGTGGAAACGCCTGAGGCCAGAACCTTGGCCTTGAGTGCAGCTACGTCGGCATCGTCGATCAGCTCATGATCCACGGCCGGTACCGGATCCTGCCAGATCAGATCTTCAGCCGGTACCTCAGGGCCGAGATAACGCACTTTCGGGCCCATATCGCGGTGGGTCAGCTTGAACCATGCGCGCGCGTAGGCATCGGCGAACTCATCCGGGTTGGCCAGGAAGTGTTCGGAAATCTTGCGGTAGGCCGGATCTTCGCGCATCGCCATATCGGCCGTGGTCATCATGACATTGACTTTCTTGTTCGCGTCTTCTGCGTCCGGCGCCATCTGAGCGTCGGTCGGATTCTTGATTTGCCATTGCTTGGCACCGGCTGGGCTTTCGGTCAGTTCCCACTCGTTATTCAACAGGAGTTCGAAATACTCCATATTCCACTGCGTCGGGTTCTGCGTCCAGGCACCTTCGATGCCGGAGGTGATGGTGTCGCTGCCTTTACCGGACTCAAAGCTGCTGATCCAGCCGAAACCCTGCTCTTCAAGCGGCGCGGCTTCCGGCTCAAGGCCGACATGATCTGCCGGACCGGCACCGTGCGCCTTGCCGAAGGTGTGGCCACCGGCGGTCAGCGCGACAGTTTCATAGTCGTTCATCGCCATGCGGCCGAAGGTTTCGCGGATATCGCGGCCTGAAGCAACCGGATCAGGATTGCCGTCCGGGCCTTCCGGGTTGACGTAGATCAGACCCATCTGCACGGCCGCCAGCGGATGCGCCAACTGGCGCTCGCCGCTGTAACGGGTGTTGCCCAGCCACTCTTCTTCGGCACCCCAGTAGATGTCTTCTTCCGGACCCCAGATATCCGCACGGCCGCCGCCGAAACCGAAGGTTTTGAAACCCATGGTTTCCATCGCGACGTTACCGGCCAGAATGAACAAATCGGCCCAGGAAATCTGGTTACCGTATTTTTGCTTGACCGGCCACAGCAGCCGACGGGCTTTGTCGAGGTTGCCGTTATCCGGCCAGCTGTTCAGCGGCGCGAAACGCTGGTTGCCGGTGGATGCACCGCCGCGGCCGTCGGCCGTACGGTAGGTACCTGCCGCGTGCCAGGCCATACGCACCATGAACGGACCGTAGTGACCATAGTCTGCCGGCCACCAGTCCTTGCTGTCGGTCA
>JBCCHH010000213.1:0-4066 GCA_039028855.1 Pseudomonadota bacterium
GGGTGGCACGGGCGGGGCTCAATGTCCTGATTGAGGGTGGATCCGGCACCGGCAAGGAGTTGTTCGCACGCTATCTGCATGCTTGTGGAGCAGAAGATCAGCCACTGGTCACGCTGAATTGCGCCAGTCTGCCGCAGGACCTGCTCGACGCCGAGCTGTTTGGCATCGAACAGGGTGTGGCCACGGGCGTGGTCGCGCGGCCCGGTAAGTTTGAGCAGGCTGACGGTGGCGTGATTTTTCTTGATGAAATCGGAGATATGCATACGGCTACCCAGGCCAAATTGCTACGCGTTCTGCAGGAACGTGAGGTGTACCGGATTGGTGGCTCCAAGCCTCGTCGGGCAAGAACCCAGGTCGTGTCAGCAACCAATCGCAACCTGAAAAATCTGGTTGATCGCGGCGAGTTTCGTCTCGACCTGTACCATCGTATTGTGGACTGGATGGTGCGCTTGCCGGATTTGCAGGAACGGCCGGTCGATATTGCCAACCTGGCTGGGTATTTTCTGCGCGCCGGATGCACTGATCTCGGTCATCGCTTCGGCGGTATTTCACGTGCCGCGCTGGACAGCCTGCAGGCCTATCAGTGGCCGGGTAATGTGCGTGAGCTGGAGCGCGAAATGAAGCGCTGCGCATTATTTCTGGATGACGGCGAGCCGCTGCGCTCCGATCATTTGGATGCACGTGTCCGAGCGGCTCGCGCTGAACGGATGGCCGATGGATATCTAAAAACGCAGTTGAGGCGCACCGAAAAGCGCGCGATCGAACAGTCGCTGGCCTTGTATGGCGGTGATGTTGCAAAAGCGGCCGAGCGACTCGGCATTGGCAAATCGACGCTGTATCGTCAGATTCGCAAACTGGAAATCGATATAGGATGAAGCGATGAGCGGCGATAGTGAGACCGAATCGACGGGAATAGACTGGCATACCGGCGTGCCGTTGGCCAGTGGTGGTAGCGGTGAGATCGTTCGGGCCTATTCGGCCCGGTTAGGACGCGAAATCGCGATCAAGTATCTTCGTCTCGAAGAGCCTGCCGCGATTGAGCGAATGCTGCGTGAGGCGCGCACTCAGGCGAGCTTGGTACACCCTCATATTCTTCCGATTCATGCGACCGGTATTCATCTCGGTCGGCACTATATTGCAATGGACGTCGTCGACGGCGAGCCGCTGGATCAGGCGATGGCAGATATGAGTTCCGATGCGCGTCTGCGGGTTTTCGATCAGGTACTAGATGCGATGGCCCACGCTCACGTTCAGAGTGTGGTTCATCGTGACCTGAAGCCAGCCAATCTGATGGTCGAAGAACGGAGCGGGCAGGCGCATGCTTGGGTGATGGACTTCGGTCTTGCGCGACGACCGCAGGATTCGACGTTAACGGTAATCGGCGATGCGCTGGGCACGCCCGGCTATATGGCACCCGAACAGGCTCGTGGGTCGGAGGGTAGCGATCCACGCGCCGATGTTTATGCTTTGGGCGTTGTGTTGTATCAGGTGATGACAGGTCGATTGCCGTATCGCGCGGATACGCCGATGGCTTTGGTCATGCAGGCTGCTTCGGGTCAGACCATTCCGGTGACAGAGATTCGTCGGCAGCTGCCCGATGGTTTGGCGAGGATTATCGCGCGCTGTCTTGAACTTGACCCTGCACGACGATATGCCGATGCGGGTCAGTTGCGAGCAGATATACACAGCTTCATGGGTGGACAAACCGTTGATGCTCCGGTGCTTGGCAAGCGATACCGTTTGGCGCGCTGGGCCAGAGCCAATCCCTGGCAGGCACGACTGGCCGCCATGTTGGTTGCCGTGGTCGTAGCGGGCGGGGTTACCCTGGCGGTTATCGGTGAGCGCAATCGACAGGCGCTGAATATGGCCAGTGAGCTGATTGCGGAAGCGGAGCGTGCGCGTGGCGACTGGTATGTCGACCAGCTATTGCCGCTGCACGACCAGCGTCAAGCCGAACGGACTGCTATGGTTACGGTTGACCGGCTCGAACGTGGCCGCGACGGCCTGGACGGTACGGCGGCAGCGCGAGTGGATGCTGCTATGGCGGATTTACTAGACGCCATCGGCGAGCCGGCACTGGCTTTCCAACGTGCAAGTCGAGCCTGGCAGGCGGGCGTTCAGACTCCATCGGTTGCAAGCCGTGCGGCGCGTGCGCGATTACGTCAGTTTGGTGGTCAGCGGCTTGAGCTGGGTTTGACGGCCGACCCGGTTTCATTACCGGAATTGCTTGAACAGCTTCGAGGTTCGCTGGCCGACGACCTTGCCCCGTTTAGGGCTAGCTTATCGGCTGCGCTGCAAACCAGGGTCGAGCGCGCGCTGGATGAGGCGGCTGTTCCAGTGATGATCGATCATTCGGCACCGCCAAGCACGCCCGCCGAATGGCAGGATCGCTTGCTGGATATTCAGCCCGTTGCGGCCGCTGCGGTCGAGCACCTGAATATTGAAGGCGTGTCCGGCCTGGCTGAAATTGAACGTGTCGAGGCCGTACTGCTTGATCTGACGAGTGCCGTTCGCTCGTATCGTCCGGCCTACCGGATCGGTTGTCAGCTTGAGTCGGCGCGCCAGTCGCTGCGAACGATGCAGTCCGATTCGACACGTGAACAAGTACGCCGCGATTTTTGTACTCAGGGTCTGATGCTGAATCCGGACGATCCCGATCTGCTGGCCTCCTCTTCGATGCACTATTGGCAACGCGCCAAAGATCTGCGACGCAATCGGGCGCCGTATGAAGAGCCGCTGAATCTGGCGATCAGCCAGGCCGAAAAAGCATTGGACATTCAGCCAGACAACGGGTCGGCTCAGATCGCATTGGGTTCGGCGCTGCAAATCCTCGGACGCAGGCAGATGACGGCTGGTGAGAACCCGTATCCCGCACTACAGCAATCGCTGCGTTTGTTGGAACAAGTTCAGAGTGCACGGCCAAACGATATCAACGTCATGAACAATCTGGCCGTGACCTGGAGCACGATTGGTCAGGCGCGAAACGGTGAGGGTGATCCTCGCGCGGCGCTTGAGGCCGATCGCCAGAGCTTGGCCTGGCTTCAGCGTGCGGCCCGCTTAGCCCCCGATGATCGGCGCCTGGTCCATAACATGCTGTTTGCCCGATCCTCTCTGGTGTATCAGGCGACACTGTTCGGCGAAAATCCGGAACCGGCCACCGGCGAAATCGTCACCGGCCTGCAGGCACTGGTCGACCGGCATCGCGACTACATAACGCCGTTGAACACGCTAGGAATGACTTGGTGGACACAGGGCGTATGGGATACGCGGGTCGGAAACGATCCCGAGCGAGCCATGCGAGCCGCGCTGGCGGCATTTGAACAGGCGCTCACTCGCAGGCCCGATTGGGATAGTGCGCGCATCAATCATGCCGGTGTGGTGAGGCAATGGTATGCACTGTCCGAGGCGCGGCCGGATGCCGAGCTTGAAGCGTTGGCGGATGCAGCGCTTGCAAGCTATCGCGAACTCGAACCGATCGATGGCGAAAAGTCTGAGTTTGGCTGCCTGATCGCAGAAATTCTGGCGGCTCGTGCGCAATGGAGGCCGCCGACCGAAGCGGTTGAACTATTGAACGAAGCCTATCAGCTCAGCGAAATTGAACAGAACATCGAGTGGGCTCACCTCGACTGTTATCGTAGCCGCGCACGCATCGGCGGGCAGTGGGCGATCATGAATCCGGGTGATGCACCCGTCGAGGGCCTGTGGCATGAAACCGTAGCGGCAGTTGAACACTCGCAGGATCCCGGCTTGCTGAGTTCCGCGGTTCGCTTTGCCGAGACGACCGATCGCCCATTGCTTGCGCGCGAATGGAGCGAACGCCTGCCAGAAGTATTTCGCTAGTTTTTATTCGTAAAACGCGCGAAGTCAGCGTGTATGTGTAGCCTGAATCATCGGCTGAGCGAAGGGCCAACTGCTGAAATATTCACCGTCACGAATAAAAACTAGCGAAATACTTCTGGCAGGCGTTCGCTCCATTCGCGCGCAAGCAATGGGCGATCGGTCGTCTCGGCAAAGCGAACCGCGGAACTCAGCAAGCCGGGATCCTGCGAGTGTTCAACTGCCGCTA
>JBCCHH010000214.1:0-4065 GCA_039028855.1 Pseudomonadota bacterium
AATGGCCAGGCATACGGCCAGCAGTAGCGCCAGAATCAACGAAATTTGACCGAGTTCGGCAATCATGTGGTGATTTCTTCGAAGCAGCTGCCCAGATACTCTGCATTGTGCGAATAGCTGCCGGGCGCGGTATCGCCACTCATGCTGTGGCCGGATTCTTCCAGCGCGCGGGCGACTTCAGTTGGTACGTAGGTTTCATCATGCCGCGCGAGCACTTCATACGCTTCGAACTGGCCGTTTTTCAAATAACCGTGAGCCACCACGCCTTGGCCTTCGCGGAACAAGTCCGGCAGGATGCCGTTGTAGGTGACCGGCACTGACTGCGCGCCATCGTGTACGCAGAACTTCACGTCCAGGTTTTCACTGCTGTGACGAATACTGCCTTCGGCGACCAACCCGCCGAGGCGGAACTTGCGTTCGGCCGAAAGCTCCTGGGTTTTAACATCCGACGGGGTGACCGTGAACATGAGTTGATCCTGCATCGCCACCAGTGCCACGGCGGTGGCGGTGGAAATGCCGAGCAGGATCAGCACTACGCTCATCAGGCGACGCTTGCGGGTCGGGGTCATATTCGATTCTCTCTGAAATTTTGGTTTTGGGAATTTCGGTTTTGCATCAAACGCGCGGCCTGTTGTTCTTCAAACTGTTCGAGTAACTGCTTCTTAATGCGTCGGCGGCGGAGCATGGGTTGTACAACCTGCCAAGTCATAACCAAGGCAAATACCAGATAGCTGCTCCAGACAAATGCGGCATATTCAAAATCCGGGATCATCGCTAAATGCCTCCAATAGGTTCATCATGCATGATCTGCGGCGCGGGTCTGTTGACGCGCATCAAACTGGCCTTCGAGTTCGCGCTGCACCCATTGTTTGGACTGATCCTGCTCGAGCAGTTCATTGCGCGAACGATCCAGGAGTGCCGCACCAAACATAAATTTAATCGCGACCGTCAGCCAGAGTAACGGTGGCATCATCGAAGAATGCAGGCTCGACTCACCGAGTAATCGAATGGTCTGACCCTGATGCAGCGTGGTCCACCATTCGACCGAAAAATGAATGATCGGAATATTGACCGCGCCCGCCAGCACTAGCACCGAGGCAATGCGGGCGGCCTTGCGCCGGTCATCGAACGCGGCATACAGTGCCATGATGCCGATGTAGATAAACAGCAGCACCAGCATCGAAGTCAGGCGCGCGTCCCACTCCCACCAGGTGCCCCACATCGGTCGGCCCCAGATCGAGCCTGTCACCAGACAGATCAACGTAAACGCCGCGCCGATGGGGGCGCAGCTCATCGCCATGATTTCGGTCATGCGGATGCGCCAGATCAGCGCAATGCTGGCCAGTACAGCCATGATCACGTAGATCAGCATCGCCTGCCAGGCCGACGGCACGTGGATGTACATGATGCGCGAGGTATCGCTTTGCTGATAGTCCGGCGGCACTACGTACAGCGCGAGATAGATGCCGTAGACCAGGCAGATCGCAAATGCGGCCCACAACCACGGGCTGACGGTACGCGCAAAGCGACTGAATGTCGGTGGCGATCCCAACATGTGGAACCAGCGTTTTAGCGTTTTCCAGATCACCCAAACCTGCTCATCTTGGTGGCTCATCTATTCCAGATTCATCTTCAGCGCCGCGCGAATCGCAATCGGCATCAATGACAGATTCAATATTGTAAATGCCAGCAGTAAGCCGAGGTGAGGATTTGAAACCGTACCTTCTGCGGCCAGCGATACCGCGCCGGTGGCGAAAATCAGCAGCGGCACGACCATCGGAAACACCAGAATCGGCAGCAATCCGCCGGCGCCGCGCGTGGTCAGTGTAAGTGCAGCGGCCAGGCTGCCGATCAGGCTCAATGCCGGCGTACCGATCAGCAGCGTCAGGATGAGCACCGGCAGCGCCTCCAGCGGAAGGTGCAGCATAATCGCAGCCAGCGGACTGAACACAATCACCGGTAGCGCGCTGATCAGCCAGTGCGAGATCAGACGCGCACCGAGCTGGGCGTAGCCTGAGCTTGGGCCGATAAACCATTGTTCGAGCGTACCGTCATCGAGGTCGCCGCGAAACAGTTGATCGAGCGCGAGCAGACTGGCCAGCAAGGCCGCGACCCAGATCATGCCCGGTGCCATCAGCGACAGCAGGTTCGGACCCGGGCCGACGCCAAGCGGAATCAATACGACTACGGCGAATAAAAAGAACAGCGGCAGCAGCGTTTCGCCGGCGCGTCGGATCGACAGCTTGATGTCGCGCTTGAGCAGCGCCAGAAACGGGCTGGTTTTAGCCATCGGCGGCACTCGCGCTGGCAACGTTCAGATAGTCAATAGCCGCATCCAGTTGTGGAAGTTGCTGATGTGTGGACAGTACGACCGCGCCGCCCTGACTGGTGTGGGCATCAATCAATGCATCCACGCGCGCACAGCCGGCAGCGTCCAGGCTGGCATACGGTTCGTCGAGCAACCAGATCGGCGCATTGCGCACCAGCAGCCGCGCCAGTCCGAGCCGCTTTTTCTGGCCTGCGGATAAGGTTCTCGCCGGTCTGGCGCCCATGCCGGCCAGGCCGACCTGAATCAGCGCCATCGCAATGGTTGTTTGCGATGCACCTAACTGGCGTTCATAATGCAGATTTTCACGCCCACTCAGATCGGCTTTAACGGCCGGTAGATGGCCGACAAAGATCGGTTCTGCATTAAGCCTGACGCAGCCGGACGAAGGCGAAAGCACGCCTGCCAGAACTCGCAGCAAGGTGGTTTTGCCCGCGCCGTTATCGCCGCGGATGACGATGACCCGACCTGCGGCGAGAGTCAGTGAAACCGGCTCGAAAATATCCTCACCGCCGCGCTGAAAGGTCAATCGTTCGGCCTGTAGCAGGGTCATTGGCCGACTCGCAGAACATGCTCAGGCAGTGTCTCTGGCCAGTCGCCGTACAACCACAGCATTGCCGGTCGATCCGGCGCGCCGATGACCACGCCGAGCTGGTTAAACTCGCGTGCGAGTGCGTGAATGCTGGCCGGCTGGTCGAAACCGAACAGCCAACCCTGTTCGTCGGGCCAGCGCCTGGATCGATCAAGAGCGGTAGCGCGATGCACGGTTTTAACGCCTGCGCCGGTCTGAATGGTCTGAACGCGCGATTCGAGCCGTGCACGGGCGGCCCGGTTCTCCGGTTCGGACTGTATGCTTGCTGCCGGGTTGTCGGCGGTGATGATGATCCAGCCGCCTGGCCCGCTGTAGCCATCGAGCTGCGGCTCGACATCGCCGATGCGCAGATGGATCGCCGGTTCGGTCAATACCCGATATTCAGTTGCGACAAAGGCACTGAGTAACTCATGGTCCGGATTTGCGGTCGCTGGTAGTAAATTCAACAAAAGGTTGCTCTGGGTTAAGGCTAATGTCGATCAGGAGTGCGATAAGATCGCTAACCGTCATAATGGAAAGCCGATTCGTATTCTATCCAGTTCGTTTGGCTGTTTGAGTAACCGGATCGATTCGTTCAAGGTAGTACGAGAGTCATGACTGAGCAAGCAAATTCAACAACAAGCAGTGAATACGATTTTGATCTGTACGTGATCGGTGGTGGCTCGGGTGGCGTGCGCGCATCGCGCATTGCGGCCGGCTATGGTGCACGAGTTGGCCTGTGCGAGGAATCCCGTTTGGGCGGCACCTGTGTGATCCGCGGCTGCGTGCCGAAGAAACTGTTGATGTTTGCCAGCCAGTTTTCCGAAAGCTTCGAGGACTCGGCCGGCTATGGTTGGCAGGTTGGTCAAGCTTCGTTCAACTGGTCTGAACTGGTCGCGGCTAAGGAACGCGAAATCACCCGACTGGAAAATGTCTACGGCCAGTTGCTCGGGAATGCTGGCGTTGAAATGCACGCCGGCCGCGGCGTGCTGGTTGATGCGCATACGGTTGAAGTCAACGGTCAACGCTACTCGGCGGAAAAAATTCTGATCGCGGTCGGCGGACGACCGGCCGTGCCGGATTTGCCCGGCGCCGAGTTAGGTATTATTTCCGATCAGGCATTTGACTTGCCCGAATTGCCCAAACAGGTTCTCGTCATCGGCGGCGG
>JBCCHH010000215.1:0-4056 GCA_039028855.1 Pseudomonadota bacterium
CGCTTTCTCATAGGCTATTTGCTGATCTTCGTCGTTGAGATCAGCGTATTCAATGAACTGTTCAATCGATGGGATCAAGTCGGGGCCATTAGTATTTTGTAACCAGTCCACCCGTTTTAGCCAGGCGGCACCGCTTTCGGGCTCTTGCTCTAACCATTCGTCAATGATCGGGCCTGCGGCGTCAAAGTCACGAGTGCGGTACAGGTAAATCCATGCAAGCTGACGATGCGACCAGCCGACTTCTCCCGGATAGGCAACGCGGACTCTTTCCAGCAATGGGATCGCAGCGTCCCAATCCTTTTGACCCATCTTGATCCAGGCCAAACCCGTTAGCGCGGAACGTTTGACGGGGTCGTTAGTAAGTACGATCTGATATTCACGTATCGACCAGTCAGTTTCTCCTAGTGCCTGCAATGCTGCAGCCCTATTTGTACGGACACTGTTATGGTCAGGCGAGAATCGAAGGATTTGCGTATACATTTCAACCGCACGAAGGTCATCGCCAAGATCGCGTGCCGTGGTGCCCGCGTTATAAAGACTGGTGTAATGTGGTCCATGCGCGACGGCTTGCTCAAAGATAGGCATCACATACTCGTCTTCGGGCGGCCCATCCTCATACATGTAGAGGTCTAGCGCACGGAATACATCGGCGTTGGCACCGAGATTGATCAATCTGGGGTTTTGATCAAGAAAAGCTTCGGCTTCCTTAAAAATTTGCTCTTGTTCGGCGAACGAACCGCCCCAGCGACGCATCATCGCATCGGACATTTGCTGGCGCACATAGAATGTAGAAGGGTCTTCTTGGAGCGCGTCATAAAATGCCTCTTGCATGAGCGCTCGATTGCCAATAAATCTTCCAATATCAATCAGAAAGGCATAGCCAGGCATAATTTTTCCGTCCCTCTTCAGGCCACGCTGAATATGCTTGATCGCGAGATCGGCCTGCTCTGCCATAGCACTCATGTTTTGACTGGGCGTATCGGCAACAACCTCCCAGCCCCGAGCGTCCCGGGCTGCGTCCAGATGGTATGCCCCGCGAGCGATCAGTGCATGCGGGCTGGTTGGTGATTCTTCAATCCACCGACGCGTAATCCGCGCCGTTTGCTCGTCGGATGATTTGAAAAAACCGTAAATTTTCCACAATGCACCTTCCGGAAAATCACCGTCAAAATAATTCTCGACCAAACGCGAATAAAGTGCATCGGCTCGTGCTGTTTCACCGGACTCAATCCAAGCAATCACAGTGTCATAATCCGGAAGTACCGCAAACTCATCGGCACAGAAGGCTTCGATTGCCGCTTTTGGCCAATCTATCCCAGTCGGCTGAGGATATTTAACGCAGCGCTGCACCAGATCGGAAATCTTCTCAGCTTTCTGTATCGCATCAAGCGTCGAAGGAGGGGTTGCATTAAAAAACCACCAGACGAATAACACTGAAATCGCGAAGGAAACTAGCACAGCGATTAAAGAAAGAAACTGCTGTCTAGTTTTATTCATTATTTTCAAGTTAGTACGCTCCCTCTTTTCCCGAAATAAAACTATAGCAAAATTCAAAGCTCAGTCTAGTGACTGCTTTAATCGGACTCGAAATCGGCAGAAATTGATGAGCGCATTACCAAAGCAAAAATCACCCGAAGGGCCAGCGCCAAAGGCGCGCAGTCCATCCTTCCCTATTCTCCAGAACTAAATCGCTTGTTCGATTTCAAACTCACCACTATGAAAGCCCGTATTTTCACAGCCGCCGTCGTTACCGCTGCACTTTTGCTAACCCAAGCGACTCAGGCCACCGTTCAGGACATCGTCGATCAGGCAGAGCGCACCGAGCGTCTACATGCGCTTTTGGTGCTTGCGGACGGCGAGGTTGTGCTGGAGCATGTGCAGGCCGGCGATGGGCTGGATCGGTCTGCCAACATCAAGTCGGTGTCGAAGACTGTGATGTCGCTGCTGATCGGCCTGGCCATTGAGCGGGAGTTGATCGAAGGTGTGGGTCAGCCACTGATCGATATTCTGGGCGAGCGTTTTCCCGACGGAGCGACACCGGGCAGCGAGCAGATCACCATCGCGCATGCCCTGTCGCTGCGCGCCGGGCTGCAAAGCACTTCGGGCCGCAACTATGGCCGCTGGGTGCAGAGCACCAACTGGATTGAACACGTGCTGACCCGGCCTATGTTGGATCGGCCCGGCGGGCGCATGATCTATTCGACCGGACCGACTCATCTGCTTTCAGCGGCACTCATGGAGGCGGGTGGTCGATCGTCTCGTGCCATCGCGGAAGATTGGCTGAGCGAGCTTGGCGTGACGTTAGGCTTTTGGCCGATCGATCCGCAGGGCATCGGCTTCGGCGGCAATGATATGCATATCAGCCCGCGCGATCTGGCCCGCATTGGTGAATTGTATCGGCTGGACGGGATACTCAATGGCCAACGGGTGCTGTCCGCCGATTGGATCAGCGCGTCGTGGACCGCCTACGGGACTTCACCGTGGTCGGGCGATGACTATGGCTACGGCTGGTTTATCACTACACTGGGCGGTGAGCGCACCTACTATGGCCGCGGCTACGGCGGCCAGGCGCTGTTCGTGCTGCCCGATTCTGAACTGACAATCGTCATCACGTCCAACCCCAACCCGCCTTCTTCGGGCCGGCATTTCGCCCGTGTTCGTAATCTCGTTCTGGCAGTTCAGCGCCAGTTTGGAAGCCGCTCAAGGGTTGCCGCAGGCCCAGATTGATGGCAAAACGGCACGCAAGCTGTCGATCGACACAGCGTACTGTTGCACTTAACCGTTGAATTCCTGGTGCGATTGATGTTGGTTATACACGTTACTCTTCAACACGATCACCACGGCTGCCGGGCGCAGAAATCACGAGGAACACAACCTCTTGGTCCGTCGTGTTCCTAGCTTCGTGAGGGATGCCGGGATCGACCTGGATGCCCTGGCGAGAGCCAAGCTTAAAAACCTCGCCCGCTTTTTCCAAGGTCAATGTACCGTCGAGAACGAAGAAGAACTGCTTCGCGCGACGATGAAAATGCTTACTAAGACAAGCATACGTCGCAGCCGTCGCTCCAAACATAATGCGCTGCAGAACGTGCGCTTATCGGCCCAGTCATGACGCTCGACTCCCATTGGTGAATGCTGTTTGTACCCTGGATTCGGCCATAATGCGGATACAGGCTTGAATACTGAAGTCCAGTCGCTTGTCGTATTTCAATCGATACTCTATCAAAGCTAAGAGTTACTTAGAAATCCGGAAAATCTTTCAACATGTCATTGCCTGAAGATCGATCGAACGGCTACGAAGCCATCGCCGAAGAGTTCATACACTTTCGCCTACAGTCGGCAACCGGACTCGAGACCATCCGAAAATGGGCGGCCTCACTCCCACGCGGCGGGGCCGTGCTTGACGTCGGGGCCGGATGCGGCGAACCACTGACTGCGATCCTGATCGAGGCCGGCTTCAATGTCGCTGCGATCGATGCCTCACCGGCGATGGTCGCCGCGTTTCAGCAACGTTTTCCCGGCGTAGCGATTGCCTGCGAGCCCGCAGAACACAGCCGTTTCTTCAATCGCACATTCGACGGCGTGCTGGCCGTCGGGCTGGTGTTTCTGTTGCCCGAGGACCGTCAACGCGAACTGATCCGCCGAATAGCCGGCGCGCTTAAACCCGGTGGCCGGCTGCTGTTCTCGGCACCGTGGCAAGTCGGCGATTGGGACGATCGTTTAACCGGTCAGCCGTCACGTTCTCTCGGCGTCGATGAATACCGACGCATCATCGCCGATGCCGGGCTGAATCTCGTTGGCGAACATGTCGACGAGGGCAACAGCCATTATTACGAAGCCCTCAAGCCCCCGGATTAAGCCTCTTTTTATTGTGCCTGCGCGCCTGCGGGTTCAGTCCGGGTGTTGAGCCGCCGCATGATTTCCGAAAGACGCGACCAGCTCTGCAGGGTGATCGGCAGCGCCAGTGCACTGTCCACGAATTCCCAGGAATAACTGATGATCGAGAAGATCGTGCCAACGGTAATGCTGAGTTCAGTCGCCGCGAACCAGAGATTGAAC
>JBCCHH010000216.1:0-4040 GCA_039028855.1 Pseudomonadota bacterium
CCTGCTGGACGATCTCTCCGGACGAGCAGCCATGCTCCGGGGGTATCTTTGACTATGATGGCAAGGTAGAGCAGCTCGAAGAAGTCAATCGCGAGCTGGAAAATCCGGACGTGTGGAATGATCAGGACCGCGCCCAAGAGCTGAATAAACAGCGTGCCTCGCTGGACCAGTCGGTCAGTAAACAGAGCGCGGTGTTCGATGGTCTGGAAGAGGCGGCCGAGCTATTGGAGATGGCCCTGGAAGAAGGCGATGACGAGACCTTGTCCAGCCTGGGTGACGATCTTCAGCGAATCGAAAAGATCATCGCCGAGCTTGAATTTCAGCGCATGTTTTCCGGCGAAATGGATGATCGCCCCTGTTTTATCGATATTCAGGCCGGCTCAGGCGGTACTGAGGCTCAAGACTGGGCCGAAATACTGCTACGCATGTACTTGCGCTGGGCTGAAAACCGCGGCTGGAGCAGTGAACTGGTCGAAGCCTCGGCCGGTGACGTCGCTGGCATCAAGAGTGCGACCATACGTGTAGAAGGTGACTACACCTACGGCTGGTGCCGCACCGAAACCGGTGTCCACCGGCTGGTGCGAAAATCGCCGTTTGATTCGGGCAATCGCCGTCACACGTCGTTTGCCTCGGTGTTTGTTTCGCCTGAAGTGGATGACAATATCGAGATTGATATCGATCCGTCCGATCTGCGTATTGATGTATATCGCGCTTCTGGCGCCGGTGGTCAGCACGTCAACCGGACCGAATCGGCCGTGCGTATCACGCATGAACCGACGGGCATCGTTGTGCAGTGCCAGACCGATCGATCGCAGCACAAAAACAAGGATCGCGCAATGGGCCAGTTGCGTGCCAAGCTATATGAGCTGGAGTTGCACAAGCAGCGTGAAAAAGCGCAGGCCGCCGAAGACGAGAAAGCCGATATCGGCTGGGGTAGCCAGATTCGCAACTACGTGCTCGATCAGTCGCGCATCAAGGATTTACGCACTGGCGTCGAGCGTACCGATACCCAGAAAGTGCTTGATGGCGATCTCGATGAATTTGCTGCGGCTTCGTTGCAGGCTGGGCTGGAGTAAAACCCTTTTAACCGCAGATTACACAGATTACGCCGATTAAAAACCAATTCTGCCGCTTTTATTGCAACCAGGCCGTTTTACAAGATGAATTTAATCTGCGTATATCTGCGAAATCTGCGGTAAACAGCTTTGAGAAAAATTATGACTGACCAGAACAATAGCGACGAACAAATCGACGAAAATCGCCTGATTGCCGAGCGACGTGCGAAATTGACGGAGCTACGCAAACAGGGCAATGCCTATCCGAATCAGTTTCGACCCGAGCACGATGCAGCTTCATTGCTGCAAACCTATGCAGATGCCGAAGTCTGGAGCAAGCAGCGCTTCGAGGATGAGCCGGTTCAGGTTTGTCTGGCCGGTCGCATGATGTCGCGCCGGGTGATGGGCAAGGCGGCGTTCATGCATATTCAGGATGGCTCGGGCGAGCGCATTCAACTCTATCTGCGGCGCGATGATCTGCCCGAAGGCGTGTATCAGGCCTTTAAGCAGTGGGATATTGGCGATCAAGTCGGCGTTTCCGGTCGACTGATGCGCACCAATACCGGCGAGCTTAGCGTGCATGCCGATTCACTCGAGCTGTTGGTCAAATCGCTGCGGCCGTTACCGGAGAAATGGCATGGTCTGACCGATCAGGAAACGCGCTATCGTCAACGCTATGTGGATCTGATCGTCAACCCTGAAGTACGTACGACCTTTACCATTCGATCCAAGCTGATTCGCATCCTACGCGATTTCTTCGAGCAGCGCGGCTTTCTCGAAGTAGAAACACCGATGATGCATCATCTGCCTGGCGGTGCCACGGCGCGGCCGTTTACGACCCATCACAATGCGCTCGATATCGAGCTTTATCTGCGCGTTGCACCCGAGTTACATTTGAAGCGGCTGGTGGTCGGCGGCTTCGAGCGGGTGTATGAAATCAATCGCAACTTCAGAAACGAGGGTGTATCGACCCGGCATAATCCCGAGTTCACCATGCTCGAGTTCTATCAGGCCTATGCCAATTACAATGACCTAATGGATTTAACCGAAACGCTGTTACGCCAGCTTGCGACGGAGTTGAACAATGGTGACACGGCGATCGAGTATCAAGGCGATAGCATTGACTTTGGCCCGGATTTCGTGCGCCAAAGCGTAGCCGAAGCCGTGCTGGCCGCCAATGTTGAAATCAAGTCCGAGCAACTGCGCGATGTCGAAGCGATGCGTATGCACTGCCAATGGCTGGGCATTCATACTCAGGCGGAGTGGTGCTGGGGCCGACTGTTGATGGAGATCTTCGATCAAACCGTTGAGTCGAATCTGGTTCAGCCGACCTTCATCACCGGTTATCCGACCGAAGTGTCACCTTTATCGCGACGTAATGATGATGACCCGGAAGTGACCGATCGTTTTGAGCTGTTCATCGCTGGGCGCGAAATCGCCAATGGCTTTTCCGAGCTCAACGATCCGGAAGATCAGGCCGAGCGTTTCAGAGCGCAGGTAGAGGCCAAGCAAGCTGGCGATAACGAAGCCATGCATTTCGATCACGACTACGTCCGCGCGCTTGAATACGGCATGCCGCCGACGGCCGGTGAGGGCATTGGTATCGATCGATTGGTGATGTTGTTTACCGACTCGGCTTCGATCCGTGATGTATTGTTGTTTCCGTACATGCGACCAGAAGCTGGGGAGAACTGACAGCTTAGTTCTAATGTGGTCGAAATAAAGGCCTGTAGATCATCCAATGGATGATTCTTTAATGCTTTAACCTTGAGCGCACAGTAAAGATAGCTAACTCGCATTCAAGCCCTTTTTGGACAATTTTGTTCATGTCAATTGTTCAGGTAGACTGGAGAAATGATTTAGGTTTTCTTGCACCAATTGCGAATTAGCAGGAGGCATGTATGGCGTATGCTGTCACCCAAGGGTGTTCATATTCCTTAATCGCATGGATGCGCCGTTCAGGTCTTGGTTTGCAGTCCATCACCTGGCTGGTCATCATCACCTTCACCATGCTGATTCTGGCGCCAACGGCCGAGGCCGTGCATGAGGAACTGGACCGTCCCCCCGCGCTGCCGCCGGTCACGGCCGAGGCGCAGTTCAGTGCCCACATGGTCGAGCTGACCGAGCGCGTCAAGCAGTGGCGCAGGGCGCTCGACCCGAACGGCTTTACCAAAATGCACGAGGCCGAACGCGGCCGCTCGGCGCTGGCTAAGCTGCGCTCGGACCTGAGCGTGCTGGATCGCCAAGTGCGCGACAGCCTGGAGCAGAGCGCACAGGCCTTGCAGTCGCGTGAAATCAGCACCGTCATTCTGGAACGCGAACAGGACACCGCCGCGCACTATGAACAGAAGTACGCTGAACTGGAACAACGGCTGGCCCAGCTCCAGAGTGCACGCGGAGCCGAAGAAGTCCAGGCGCTGGACCATCTGATCGCCTTTCTCGATGCCCACCCCTCGGGCCGCCCGCAGGCGCCATTTGATCCGAACAACCTGCCGTTTCTAAACCTGCAGCCCGTGCCCAACAACACACCGCGACTGCAGACCCAAGCCTACGCAACCGACTTTCCGGCCGTCGTGGCCGCGATGAACGGCCAGCCCGTCGCCAATCTCGACCCTGGCCGCGATACCACTGCGGGAGCGTCATCTGCCCCCACGACATCGGGTGACGAGAACAAGCCGCCCTCTACCCCTGCTACTGATCCATCCCCACGCGGCAGCGACCCCAACGCCTTCGACGATCAGCAGTGGTTGAGTACCAGCGACGAAGTCGTGCTGACCGACGCGATCATCGCCCAGGCCGCGGCACTCGACAACAACCCAGTCACCCTCTACCACTGGGTGCGCAACACCATCGAGTGGATCCCGACCTGGGGCGCGCAGCAGGATGCGGATATCACGCTCGGCTCGCAGCGCGGCAACGCGTTTGATCAGGCCAGCCTGCTGATTGCCCTGCTTAGAGCCGCCGACATCCCGGCCCGCTACGCTC
>JBCCHH010000217.1:0-4028 GCA_039028855.1 Pseudomonadota bacterium
CGGCTTCAAGGCTGTCGGGACAGCACCAATCGCCAGGCCGAGGAATGCTGGAGATCGGCAGCCGGCGGTATCATGCTCGGCTATGCCCGTACCATCTGCCAGAATGATACGGCCGGTTTTGAACACCTGCGAATTGTTGAGCGCAAAGGCGATGTAGTCTTTATTGCACAACCCGGCGGCGGCACGCCAACGGAATTCAAGGCGACCGCTATCGGCGAACAGTTCGTACGTTTCGCCAATCTCGATCATGATTTTCCACATGTAATCGAATATCAACGATCCAGCAATCGACTACTTGCCGCAACGATAGGCGAAGGCACCACGATCGAAACATCTGAAAATGCCATACGCTTCGCGCACCGTTACCAAAGATCAACAACCAGCGATTAGTGGCACGCTAAGCATTGATCCGGGCACGGAATAACAAACATAGTCGCTGAATACTCGTTATCTTTAGCGTCATTAGACTATCGATACTGAGTATGAGCATCCATCCGAATTCTGAATTAAACGTTCACGATATTAAACCGTTTATCGGCGCGAAGGATTTCGAAGTATCGAAGAAATTCTATTTGGCATTGGGCTGGAGGCTCACCTATGATTCGCCTAGTCTGAGTGTTTTCGAACTCGCCGGCCATCGATTTTATCTGCAGAATTTTTACGCCGAAGAATGGTGCAGTAATTCGATGTTACATATTTCGGTTGAGAATGTTTCGGCATGGCTAAGCCATGCAAAAACTGTATTTGCTTCGCCCGACTTCCCGTCCGAGGCGCGCATGGAACATTTAATTAAAGATGAAGGCTACGCAAATACCTTTCATGTCTGGGATCCCTCCGGGGTGTTGTTGCATTTTGCCCAAGAGCATCATGCAAGCGAGTCAGCTTGAAATTACCGCATATTCAGCAGCCTCACGCGGGATAAAATCCAAACCTGAGCGCTGTATATCTGGCAGAATCTGCCACGATGAGCACTCTGATAGACGCTACGCTAAGCAAAGTTGTAGAGCTGTTACGGCTTGAGCAGTTGGAAGACAATCTGTTTCGCGGCGACAGCCATGACATCGGCTCAGCCCAAGTTTTCGGCGGTCAGATTCTGGGCCAGGCGCTGTCGGCGGCCGAACGCACGGTCGAGGACCGGGTGCCGCACTCGCTGCATGCGTACTTCCTGCGCCGCGGCGATTTCAATCGGCCGGTTGTTTATCAGGTGGAACGCTCGCGCGATGGTCGCAGCTATTCCAACCGGCGCGTGGTCGCGATTCAGCACGGTCGGCCGATTCTGAACCTGGCCGCTTCGTTCAAGTGCCATGAAGAAGAAGCGTTGGCACATCAGGTGGCGATGCCGGATGTGGACGGCCCGGACGGGCTGCCGACACTCGGCGAGATCAATCGCTCCCTGCTGGACCAGGTGCCGGAGAAGATGCATCGTTTTCTCTTGCATAAGCCGCCGTTCGAATTCCGGCCGGTCGAACCGCCCAAGATTATCGATCCCGGCGCGCGCGAACCCATCAAGCACCTTTGGATGAAGGCCTGGAGTCCGCTACCGGACGATCCCAAGCTGCATCGCAGTCTGCTGGCATACGTATCCGATTACGAACTGCTCGGCACCGCCACGCTGCCGCATGCGCTGGATTTCGAATCGCTGAACGTACAGATGGCCAGCCTCGATCACGGCATGTGGTTCCACCGCCCGTTTCGCGTTGACGAGTGGTTGCTGTATGCGCTGGACAGCCCCAGCTCCGGCGATGGGCGTGGTTATTCACGCGGTCAGATCTTCAGTCAGGACGGGCAGTTGGTCGCCTCGACCGTGCAGGAAGGCGTCATTCGTAAGTGGCGCGACTAGCCTCGTTCAAAAAGGTGAATGCATACGACCAAGAAGAATTCACCGATCGCTTCCTATTGCACAGAGCCGCGATTGCTTAGAACTGCTTCTGCTCTGAAGTATTTTTAAAAATCATGATTCAGTATTTGATCTTTAGAAAGCTTTGTTCGAGCTTTTGACACAAATACTTTCCTCGCACCAGCGCCCGTTGCGGCTTCTAAGAATGCTCTTCTTTCCACGTTGGTATGACCACCTTCCATGTCTTCCAGAAGATGCACAATTGCAGTATGGGCTGGCAGTAAAAACCGCTTGGGTGCCAGAACTTCTGCCAGGCTCTTAAAGCAGTTTTCTATGACATCAAAATCGCCCATTAGGGTTCTTGGGTGATTCAGTGCATCACATCTTTTCTTGAGCGACTTGTCCTCTTCAATCAGCGTTGCAATTACTTCACCCCGCTTAACCTGGTAGTACAGATGACGCTTTATCCAAAACACAGTAAACCCTAGTACGTTTGTGGACTGGAACTATAGCAGTCAATCTCAAATTGACGCTTGTGATTATTTGCTTCAATCCGGATCTTCTGTGTCGGCCGGGGTAGCACGCGTTCGGCCCGTTCGGGCCATTCAATCAACACCACCGAGCGCGGATCGAGCATTTCCTCCAGCCCCAGATCGAACAGTTCTTCGGCATGACCAAGCCGGTACAGATCGAGATGGTGCAGCGTCAAATCGTTCAGTTCGTAGCTTTCGAGCAGCCCGTAAGTCGGGCTTTTCACGCGACCGGTAAACCCCAGGCCGCGCAACATACCGCGCACGAGCGTGGTTTTGCCCACGCCCAGATCGCCGCTTAAAAAAATCAGTTCGCCCCCACGGAAATCTTTCGCCAACGCTTCACCGAGCGCCAGCGTCTGT
Organism: Pseudomonadota bacterium; assembly: GCA_039028855.1. GTDB lineage: Bacteria > Pseudomonadota > Gammaproteobacteria > Xanthomonadales > Wenzhouxiangellaceae. The sequence goes on from JBCCHH010000217.1 coordinate 2,731, forward strand.
TGTTCGGTTTCTGTCGAGCGCGTTCGGCTCGCCGTTTCGATGTTCATTCGGGCAATACTTCCGGCAGCGCGTCGATCAATTCCGAAGTCAGAATCTGCCGACGATTCTGCGCGGCGCAATCGCCGGCCAGCGCATGCAGCAACACGCCGACCCAGGCCGCTTCGAACGCATCCTGGCCTTGCCCGAGCAAACTGGCAATGATGCCGGTCAGGGCATCGCCCATGCCGGCCGTGGCCATAGCGGGATTGCCGTATGGGCACACACGCACATCACCAGCAGGACTGGCTATCAGTGAGCCCGAGCCTTTCAGTACGACAATGGCGCAATACTGCTCGGCCAATGCGCGAACCGCGGCAAAGCGATCCTGCTGGATCTCGGCCACGCTGCATTTGAGCAGACGCGCCGCTTCGCCCGGATGCGGCGTCAGCACCCAGTCTCTGCACTGTCGTGGTGCCCGGGTCAGATGATTCAGGCCATCGGCATCCAGCACAATCGGAAGTTCGCAGCCGGCAAGCCGATGCCAGAGCTTCAACGACCATTCGGAATCGCCCAGACCCGGACCCAGCGCGACGACGTCGGCACGCTTGAGCAATTGATCCAGCCGGTCGAAATCCTCGCCGTTCGCCCACATCGCTTCCGGCAACGCAGCGGCCATGGCCAACGAGTGATCGCGTCGAGTCGCAACCGATACTAACCCGCTGCCCGTCATCAGCGCGGCTTTGGCCGCGAGCAGCACCGCGCCGGGTAGATTGAAATCGCTGCCGGCGACCAGTACATGACCCAGCCTGCCCTTGTGCGTACTGGCCCGGCGTGGCGGCAAAACATGCGCCAGTTGCGATTCATGCAGCAACGTCGCATCCGGCGGTATAGCGTCGTAAACGGCATCCGGAGCAGCCAGCGTATCAAATACCCGTTCACCGACGTAATCGGCCGCCATCCCGGTGTGCAGGCCACGTTTCTGGCCGATAAAACTGACGGTCAGATCGGCACGAACAGCTTCGGTCATCGGCATACCTGTATCGGCATTCAGGCCGGACGGAATATCGACCGCAATCACCGGTGAGTCGGATTCATTCATGCGCTCGATCCATTCCAGATACTCACCCTGCACTTCACGATCCAGGCCCGTACCCAGCAGCGCATCGACAATCAGGTCGCAGTCAGTAAGATCGGCAGCAGTATCCAGCACTTCACACATGCCCCGAATAATAATTACCAAGTGATTTATTAGGAGCTGGAGTTCGCTGCGGGTTTGCCTGCCAGTTAATCCAACAGCCTAGGAGTAGAGGTCAATGAGC
>JBCCHH010000218.1:0-4024 GCA_039028855.1 Pseudomonadota bacterium
CGATGTTCTTGACAAATTGATATCAATTTGATATGATTTCAAATCATAAGTTGCATAAATAAGGAAACAGTCATGCAAGAAGTTCAAATTCGCTCGTCCAACGGCATTCCGATTCTGATACTTAATCTGCTGGTGATGGCCGGCTCAGTGTGGTGGTTCTTTCTGGCTGCACCCACCGGCAATGTCTGGTCGATTGTGAGCGCGGTTGTGCTGTTCGCTATCACCATAGTGCTGTTGTTTGGCTACTACATGGTGCAGCCGAATCAGGCGGCCGTGCTGACGCTGTTTGGCAAATACGTCGGCACCGTGCGCGAGCAGGGCTTGCGCTTCAACAACCCGTTTTATTCGAGTCTGAAAGTCAGCCTGCGTGTGCGCAATTTCGAATCGGGTCGGTTGAAAGTCAACGAACTCGAAGGCAGCCCGATTGAGATTGCTTCAGTGGTGGTCTGGAAGGTGGTTGATTCGGCCGAAGCGACGTTCAATGTTGACGACTACGAAAGCTTCGTCCAGATTCAGTCCGAAGCCGCGCTGCGTTCGATGGCGACTCAGTATCCCTATGACCAGCATGAGGAAGGCCAGGTTTCGCTGCGCAGCCACGCGCAGGAAATCAGCGAAGATTTAAAGGCCCAGCTCGATGAGCGCCTGCAGACGGCCGGTGTGCACGTGATCGAGACGCGTATCAGTCATCTGGCTTATGCGCCGGAAATTGCCCAGGCCATGCTGCAGCGTCAGCAGGCCAATGCCGTGGTCGCTGCGCGCCGTCGCATTGTCGATGGTGCGGTCGGCATGGTCGAAATGGCGCTGACCGATTTGAAAGCGCAGGGTATTGTCGAGCTCGACGAAGAGCGTCAGGCGCAGATGGTATCGAACCTGCTCGTCGTGCTGTGTTCCGATCGGGCAACACAGCCGGTCGTGAATACCGGCAGCATCCATCAATAAGCGTTGATCGAACGTCATCGTGGCCAAAAAGAAACCCTTTGCGCTGCGCATCAGTCCGCAGGTGATGACGGCCATGCAGCGCTGGGCCGATGACGATCTGCGTTCGCTCAATGCTCAGATCGAATGGGTACTGCGTGAGGGTCTGCGCAAATCCGGTCGGTTGAAAAAGCTGCAGGTCGAAGCGGTCGAAGATGATGAAGAAGGATAAGGAGAACAGGAAATGAACAGCAGAGCATGGAGCTATAAAGTGTATGAAGTCAAGCCGAAAAGCGTTTTTTCTGGCATTAGTGGCGAACTGCTGGAGTCGGAATTGACTCGCCTAGGCAACCAAGGTTGGGAATTGATTAAGATTCGCACCCATGATGCCTCAAGCAAGCTGCAATTGATCATGAAACGACCGGGTTGATTTATGCCGATCAATACACAAAAAAATCAGTAAAAGCAAACCGGAAAACAGCGTTATGAAAACAATCCAACAACTACTCAACGCTGCCCTGATGCTGGGTTACGTTTTGGCCGCCCAAGCGGACAGCATCGCGACCGAGTCGAAGTTTTTGCAGGCGCTCGAACAGTCGCAATTTGATGCCGCGCACGCGATGTTCAGCGAGGAAGTCGCAGCGCAACTGAGCCGCGCTCAATTGGAACAAATCTGGAGCTCGTTGCCGGGCCAGATGGGTGAGTATCAGGGCCATGAACCTGCTCAGATCGAGACCAGCGATGCCGGTCGACTGGCGGTTTTCCGGCTGAACTTTGCCAATATGCCGTTAGATGCACGCATTCATGTCAACCCGGCCGAACAGGTGGAGGGGTTCCGGCTCGTGCCTGCGGCAACCGTGCAAGTCGCCGAGCCTGAAGTTGCTCAGCCAAGCGATGAGTATTCCGAGCAGGATCTGGTCGTAGCCGGTGATTTGCCCGGTGTATTGACGCTGCCGAATGCCGCAGGCCCGTTTCCGCTTGTGATTCTGGTGCACGGTTCCGGACCTGGCGATCGCGATCAAACGCTTGGCCCGAACAAACCCTTTCGCGATCTGGCGCATGGCCTGGCCGAGCAGGGTGTCGCCAGCCTGCGTTACGACAAGCGTGCACTGGTTCAGCCTGAAGCGTTTAACGGTGCCTATACCGTTGAGCTTGAAGTGCTGGCCGATGTGCGTGCGGCGGTCGATCAAGTTCAGGCGATGGATTCGATCCATGCCGATCAGGTGTACCTTGCGGGCTTGAGCCTCGGCGGTCTGCTGGCTCCGCGTATCGGTCAACAGCGTGCAGATCTGGCCGGTTTGATTTTGCTGGCTGCACCGGCGCGTAATCTGGAAGTAATGGTACCGCAGCAACTGCGCTACCTCTTCGGTCTGGACGGTGAGATTGATCAAACCGAAGCCACCCAGCTTGCAGTGATTGATGCGCAGGCCGCGCTGGTTGCCGACTATGCCGATCCGGAGTCGGCCCAGCCCGGTCTGATCGGCATGCCGCAAAGCTACCTGCTGGACCTGCGTGACTATGATCCGGTTGCTGTTGCCGAGATGCTAAATATGCCCATATTGATTCTGCAGGGCGGCCGCGATTATCAGGTCACGGTAGAAGATGATTTCATCCGCTGGCAGCAGGCCTTCGCCGATAGCGAGCGGGTTGAACTCAAGCAGTATTCGAATCTGAACCATATCTTTATCGCAGGCGAAGGTATGGCCACGCCGAGTGAATACATGAACACTGCCAGTGTAGTGGAGCCACAGGTGATCGACGATATCGCCGCGTGGATCAAGGCGCAACAGTCCAACTGAAGGAACGTTCCCAATGCAGTCATTCAAAGTTGCACCACTGAAAAAGTCGACCCAGGTACTACAGCTGCTGATCATGGGCTTATTGCCCGTCGTATTACTAGTAATCACCGCCGTAATTCCCGAAGTGCGCAGCGCATATCACATTACCTTACCGGCTGGTATTGCCATGCTGCTGATTATTTTTGGTCTGGCGATGTTCACGGGCAGGCGTCGGATTGGGCTGAATGAGCAGGAACTGATCATCGCGGCCACGATGTACACGCGCAAATTTCTGCACAGCCAGATCAAGCTGGACGAGGCTCGGATCGTCAATCTCGAAGAACATCCCGAATTCAAACCCATGCTCAAAACCAATGGCTATTCGATCCCCGGTTTTCAGGCTGGTTATTTCCGCAGCCGTAAGTGGAAAAAGATGTTCTGTCTGATCACTAATCCGCGCGTGTTGTTGCTGCCTTTACAAGGTTCAGAGCAGGTTATCGTAATCAGCCCGGAACGGCCACAAGCGCTGTTGGATGCACTCGGAAAGGCCACAATTGAATCATTCTAATGATGGACAAACACGTAAAGTTGTTTCCTTAAGCGAATGCCAGGGTTCGATGTCATTCCAATCTGGTTCCAGTGAATCAACCACAATATGAATGCTTCCAGATTCCTGGTTCCAGCATGCGATTCGAGCGGGTAACTCGGAAGGTGCTTTTTTCAATATTCTCGAAAAAGTTGCGTCAGACAAATCTTGCGGCGGTAATTCACGTAGCTGCCATGCGAGCCCATTCCTGAGCTGTTGATGGCGCAGATTAATTTCGGACAGTAATGTAGGCAGTACGCGGTGAAGATAAGGTTGCTGCTGAATCGGTGGCATAACGATCGCGCCTTGAGAATTACGTAGCGCTATCACAGATCCCACCCTGTCGGGAATGAAAAGCATGGTTAGTCCTGGATGCTTTTCAGCCCAATCAGGGATGGACTGAACGAGATTCAAATTGCTTTGCTGTACCAACGTGAATTTCTTAATGTGAGCCTGCAGAAGAAAAAATGAAGATAGTAGTAAAACAATCCAGCAAACATAAGTAGCCAGCGACAGATTGATGTAGTCAGATAGTCTTAACAAGCTTCGTTTCGGCCTGGGTTTATGCTTTATAACATTAGTAAAAACACCTATGGCAAGGGCCAACCAGGCAATTGGTCCATACAAAAGACGGCCACTTTCTCCGTGATCAGGTAGGCTGCCAAGGTTGATAAATGTAGCCAATACTAAGCCGCCGCTGCAAAGCAAGAGCGCCAGACCCAACCGGTAAGCTCTTTCATTTGAA
>JBCCHH010000219.1:0-4012 GCA_039028855.1 Pseudomonadota bacterium
CGGCGCCGTGCCGTGGGTAGCCTCGAACACGGCGACGTGATCGGCCATATTCGCGCCCGGCGCGATACCGATACCACCAACCGACGCAGCCGCCGCATCCGACAGATAATCGCCGTTCAGATTCATCGTCGCGAGTACATCGAACTCAGCCGGCCGCAGTTGCAGCAACTGGAACATGATGTCGGCAATGCGGTCTTTGATCACGATCTTGCCTTGCGGGCGCTTACCGTCATACTTGTCCCACAGCTCGTCTTCGGTAATCGTTACATCGCCAAACTCCTGCGCGGCGACTTCATAGCCCCACTTGCGGAACGCGCCTTCGGTGAACTTCATGATGTTGCCCTTATGCACCAGTGTGACCGATTCGCGGTTGTTGTCGATCGCATACTGGATGGCTTTGCGCACGAGTCGCTTGGTACCAAACGCCGAGACCGGCTTGACGCCAAGACCGGCATCTTCGAAGAAATTCGCGCCCATTTCATTGCGCAGAAAATCGGCCAGCTTTTTGTTCTCCAGCGTACCGGCTTCAAACTCGATGCCCGAATACACATCCTCGGTGTTCTCGCGGAAGATCACCACATCGAAATCTTCGGGCTTGCGCAGCGGCGAAGGCACACCCTGGTAATACTTGACCGGACGCACGCAGGCGTACAGATCCAGCGTCTGGCGCAGCGAAACGTTGAGTGAACGAAAACCTTCACCAACCGGCGTGGTCAACGGGCCTTTGATGGCGACGTTCAAATCCTTGATCGCTTCGAGCGTCTCATCGGGGAAATAATTGCCGTCATAGATACCGGCTGCTTTTTCGCCTAAATACAGCTCGGCCCAGTGCACCTTGCGCGCACCACCATAGGCTTTTTCAACCGCTGCATCCCAAACCTTCAGACAGGCTGGAGTGATATCAACACCAATGCCATCGCCTTCGATAAAGCCCAGCACCGGGTCATCCGGCACATGCAATTGACCGTTTTCGACGCTAATCTTGGTACCCGTTTCCGGCATTTTGACGTGTTGATAGCTCATCTTTAATCCTTGCTTAACCAGTGAATAACAAACAGGTCATTAGTGTACCAGCCTGAGCCCTTGAGGCCTGTAGATATGCCGTTTGCCAACCCAGCCGTTCACCATCAACGAAAGCAGGTTCAAACCGAGCCGGCATCGCTTGGGCGAGACGTTGTGCTGTATGGATCGATCGCAGCATCGATACTGCTGCATATGCTCCTATTGCTGCTGTTGGGCCGTTTTTCGGTTAGCCCATCCAATGTAATTGATTCCGTATCACGGATTCCACCCATCGAGCTTTTTGTGTTTCAACCGGTTGCGACCAAAAGCACGGAATTCGGGCCAACCGAGCCCGAACCAGAAACCACTCCGCAAGTACCGGATCGAACAGCGCCACCTGCACAAACTACAGTGCCCATCGAGCCAGCAACTGTTATCGCAGAAACCATCAACCGCGAGGGGCTGGAAGAAGAAACAGCGGCAGCTAATGCCAGCTTTCAAATCAGCACAGGACACATTCGGGCACAGCTTCGCGAGCAACTGGATGCTGCTATTACGCTGCCGGACAATACCGAGCCTGCCAAAGGACTGCTATCGAGCGAACCCGTTAACGTACCGGGCATGCCGGCCGCGGCTGGCTGGCTGAACAACTATGTCGGCACGGTCGAGGCGTCCATCCAGCGCTGGGGCAACCCGGGCGGATCGAGCAATGCGCGGATCGTGTTGGCCTCGGGGCATGTCATCTGCGTTCAGGGCGCGGCACCTTCGTACGGGGAAATTTTCCATATCGGCTGGCCGCCGATTGCAATGTCGAGGATCTGCGGACGCGAACGGCCAACGCCGATCGATATCAGCGACATCGAACACCATCATATGATCCGGCCGCGTCATGCACAAGAATGAAGTGTAATCAAAAACTTAAAAGGCTGTTTTACCGCAGATGGACGCGGATAAAACGAAAATCAGAGATTGAACAACGTTAAGAACCAGCCTTAGTAACATATCAAGCCTTTTGACTTTTTTGATCTGCCTTCATTTGCGTAATCTGCAGTATTAAATAGCTTTAGACTTTACTTACAATCCGTACACCACTCCATCTGAAATCTAAACGGGATCAGCCGATATGAGCAGCGAGCAAGAATACACACCGCCAAGCGTCTGGCAATGGCAAAAAGGCAATGGCGGCAAGTTTGCCAATATCAACCGCCCGACCGCCGGTGCCACGCACGATAAGGAATTGCCGATCGGCCAGCATCCGCATCAACTCTACTCACTGGCCACACCCAACGGTGTCAAGGTAACGGTGTTGTTCGAAGAATTGCTGGCGCGCGGTTTCAGCGATGCCGAGTACGACGCCTGGCTGATCGATATCGGCGAGGGCGATCAGTTTGGTTCCGGCTTCGTCGCGATCAACCCAAACTCCAAGATTCCGGCCATGCTCGACCGCAGCACCGAGCCACATACGCGCGTGTTTGAATCGGCCAGCATCCTGTTGTATCTGGCCGAGAAGTTCGGAGCATTTCTGCCAACCGAACACCACAGTCGAACCAAGTGCATGAACTGGCTGTTCTGGCAGATGGGCGCCGCGCCCTACCTCGGCGGCGGCTTTGGTCATTTTTATGCCTATGCGCCGAGCAAGATCAAATACTGCATCGACCGCTTCGCGATGGAAGTCAAACGCCAGCTCGACGTGCTGGATCAGCATTTATCGAACCACGAATGGATGGACGGTCGCGACTATTCTATCGCCGACATGGCGATCTGGGCCTGGTACGGGCAGCTCGCGCTGGGTCGTTTGTATGACGCTGCTGAATTTCTCCAGGTTGAAGACTATGAGCATGTCCAGCGCTGGTCGAAAACCATCGATGCGCGTCCCGCCGTGCTGCACGGGCGTATGGTCAATCGTCCGTTTGGCAAACCGGAAATGCAACTGCACGAACGGCACGATGCCAGCGATTTCGAACTGCACACGCAAGACAAAATTGGCAAATCGTAAACCGGCCGATGCTGGTCGCCTTCAATAAACCGTTTGGCGTTTTGTGTCAGTTCAGTGGCCAGGGTCCAAGCCTGGCCGACTACATCGACATCCCCGATATTTATCCAGCCGGACGGCTGGATAAGGATTCCGAGGGCCTGTTGTTATTGACCGATGACGGCGCTTTACAGGCCCGTATCTCGTCGCCGAAATTCAAACAGCCGAAAACCTACTGGGCGCTGGTTGAACGCGAGCCCGAAGAGACCGCACTCGATTGGCTGCGCAACGGTATCGAACTCAACGACGGCATGACCCGCCCGGCTAAAGTGAAGCGAATCGATGAACCCGCAGAACTGTGGCTACGCGACCCGCCCGTGCGCTATCGCCAGAACGTGCGCGATGTCTGGCTGGAGATTACCCTGACCGAAGGCCGTAACCGTCAGGTTCGACGAATGACTGCTGCAGTCGGCCATCCAACTCTGCGTTTGATTCGCCGGCAAATTGGAAAGTGGTCTGTTGGCAGCCTCAAACCCGGTCAACATAGAGCCGCTCAACTCTAGTAAACCAAGCATGCACTAAGGATCAAAATGAAATAATGCTTCGACACTGTCATCGGATAAATAGGTGTTCAGAATCCAATGATCAGACGGTTTATAGAAATACAGCTTCCAGTGCATCGCGTGTCGTTCGAACTTTTGCAGAATGACCACCCTCAGCAGGGAATCTCCTAGCGGCTTGACATGAAGCAGTTCAGCGCCAATTGTTCGTCCAAAACGTTGATCGATGACTGGCTGCTGCATGGTGAATTGTTCAACCGAAAGGTCGAACTCCGTTTCGGGGATGATCAGATGAGGTCGAAAAGTATTCAGGGCTTCGACAATCTTACCTTGCCCAATGAGCTCGATTGCTAAATTATAAAAGGCCTCCACATCTTCCCTGCTCTTGAGCTCGCTGGCCTGTAAAGACAGGCTGAATAGAACAACATATACGATTAGAAAAAGCTTTTTCATAATCGATCGACTCCGTTAGCCAGAC
>JBCCHH010000220.1:0-4004 GCA_039028855.1 Pseudomonadota bacterium
CCAGCAACTATGCGCCGGACGATCCGGTCGTGTTTACTGTCAGCGTAGGCAATACGGGCGGTATCGCAGCCAGTTATCTAGTCGAACTGGAACTCGTCGATGACCAGGGCGCTGTGGCGGCCACGTTCGAGCCCGTGAGCTTTCCCGATGTGGCTTCCGGCGATTCGGTGTCGATTGATCTCGACTGGCTTGCGTCCGGCCTGCTGGGCGGTGCCTATACGCTGAACGGTCAGTTACGCAACGCGCTCGGTCAGGTTATCGATACGGCCAGCGTCACGTTTACCATCACCGGCGCCGTCAGCGGCCCGGCTGCAACGCTGGCGCTGCAGACCCAGCAAGTGGACTATCTGCCGGGTGAGTTGGCCGAGATTTCAATGCTGGCGCGGAATCGTTCCGACGATACCGTAATCGAACTGCCGCAGATTGCCTACACCATCACCGGCCCTTCGGGCGCTACGGTGCAGAGCGACACCCTGTTGTTCAGCGACCTGTTCCCGGGCACGTCGCTGGAAACCCAGGTTCTTGCCGAAAACACCGAAGTGCCCGGTTTGTATACGGTTTCGGCCACGTTGCGCTCGGCCTTGAGCGGGCAGGTCCTGGCCACGGCCAGCGTCGAGTTCACGCGGTTATTCCTAACTGCAGCCGATCTGCAAGGCTCGGTCGAAGCCGTTCTGCCTCGCCTGATCCAGGGTCAAAAGCAGACCTGTTTATTCAGAATCGAGAACTCCGGCAGAAGCGATATCCTGAATGCTACGGTGCGGCAGCGCGTGGTTTCATCGGATAGCCAAACGCGGTTTGAATTCCAGGAAACGATTGATCTGCTGACAAGCAGCAATTACCTGAGCGTCGCCGAACCGAGTACTGCAGGCTATCTGCCCGGTGAATATCTGTGCCTGCTCGAACTGGCCGCCGGACCGGAATGGATCGGACTCGATGCCGATGCGTTTGTCGTTGAAGCACCACCGCCTGCGGGTATTTCGGTCGAACCGCCGGGGCCGCTCGAAACCAGTGAAACCGGTCAAACGTCCAGCTTCAGCGTCGTGCTGCTCAGCGCACCGAGTGCCAATGTCGTGATACCGCTCGAGGTGTCGGATGCCTCCGAGTGGAGCCTGTCGGCCAACTCGGTAACGTTTACGCCGGCGACCTGGAATATTGCGCGGACCGTGATTGTGACTGGGCTGGACGACGATCTGGTCGACGGCAACCAAACCGGTCAGATTCGTTTGCTAGCGGCGCAAAGTGCCGACGGCAACTATGCCGATCTGGATGCGGACGATATTGAAGCGATCAATCAGGACGACGACGGCGCATCTATTCTGGTGGCACCGCTGTCGATCACAACATCCGAAGACGGCAGCGCAGCCAGCATTGCCATTCGCATCAACGCCGAGCCCTCCGCGCCGGTGACGGTTAACTGGACCAATCCCGACGACAGCGAATGGTTGATCGAGCCGCTGCAGATCGTGTTCGACGATCAAAACTGGCAAAGCCCGCAAGCCGTCATGGTGACCGGTCTTGACGATGATCTGTTCGACGATGCGCAAATTGGCACGCTGGTAATCGATCCGGCACAAAGCGCTGACCCCGTGTTTGACGGCATTGATCCGGCCGATGTCGAACTGCGCAACGACGATAACGAAGTCGTCAGCATTCAGGTTGAGCCGACTCAGGTCACCACCAGCGAGAATGGTCCAGCGGCTGAATTCGTGGTCAGCCTCGCCGCCGAGCCGACCGATACAGTCACCATTCCGGTCGGCTTTGTCGATGCGAGCGAATGGCAGGTGCCGGTGCTTGAAATCGTGCTCGATGCAGGCAACTGGGAACAGGGGCAAACCGTCACGGTCTCCCCAGTTGACGATGCGCTGGTCGACGGTACGCAAACCGCCCTGCTCGAGCTGGGTATCGCACAAAGCAACGATGTGCGCTATGCCGGTCTTGATCCCGACGACGTCACGCTGATCAACAACGACGACGACGGCGCGCAGATTCTGGTCACGCCGACTGCAGGCCTGATTGTTGAGGAAAGCGGCACCAGCGCTACCTTCGAAGTCGTGCTGAGCTTGGCTCCGTCCGAACCGGTCGTCGTGCCGATTACCAGCCTGGATATCGGCGAGTTCAGCGTCTCGACCGCAGCGCTGGAGTTCACGCCGACCGACGGCACCACACCGCAGGTCGTCACCGTGATCGGCGTCGACGATGCCGAAGCCGACGGCAATATCGTTGGTCTGATTGAAGTCGGCCTGTCGACCAGCGCCGATCCGGCCTTCAATGGCATCGACCCGGCCGATGTCAGCGTAACCAATCTCGACGATGAAACTGTCGAAATTACCGTGCTGCCCGAAGGCGTGATTGAAACCGATGAATCGGGCCTGAGCGCCACGATCGAGCTTTCAATCAATCATGCGCCGACGGCGGATATCGTCATCGACCTGGCCGTCAGCGACAGCACCGAGTGGAGCCTCGATACCACCCAGGTCGTGTTTACCCCGGCCGACTGGGTCGACCCGCGCGAGGTGGTGGTCACCGGTGTCGACGATGACGAACTGGACGGCCCGATCAGCGGCCTGATTACACTGTCACCCGCAGTCAGTGCCGATCTACGCTACAACGGCCTGAACCCGCGCGATGTCGTCGCACTGAATCGCGATGATGAAGTTGCTGTGGCTGCCGAAGTGTTAGTAACCCCGATCGACCTGATCACTTCCGAAGCCGGCGAAACAGGCACGATCAGCATAGCGCTGAGCAGCACGCCGAGCGCGCCGGTTACGCTATCCATTACCAGCCTGGATACTGGCGAAATCACTGTGCAACCCAGCCAGCTGGTGTTCGAGCCGGGCCGAGGGGCAGGACAGCAGGTCGAGCTGATCGGCGTCGACGATGCCATATTGGACGGCCCGCAGTCAGTCGATATCGTCATTGCGGTCGCAGCCAGCGGCGATCCGGATTTTGCCGCATTGCCGGATCAAACCTTCGTCGCGACCAATCTCGATAACGAAGTCCCGCTTGCGGCCGCGCTGCTTGTGACACCGATCGATCTGATCACGTCCGAAGCCGGCGACAGCGGATCATTGACGCTGGCGCTGAGCCGGGTGCCGACTGCGCCGGTGAGTATCTCGATTAGCAGTACCGACACCGAGGAAATCATCACGCAACCGACCCAACTGGTATTGACCGATACGGCCCTGCAGACGATCAATCTATTGGGTGTCGACGATGCCATAGTGGACGGCCCGCAGTCAGTCGATATCGTCATCGCAGTCACATCCAGTGACGATCCGGACTTTGCCGCATTGGCCGATCAAACCGTTGTTGCAACCAATCGGGACGATGACCGGGCCCTGCAGGAACCGTTAATGGTGCCGACGATGAGTCGGTGGTCCGTACTCGCGCTGATACTTGTCGTATTGATATTGTCTTGGCGCAGTCTGGCGTTTTCGTTTCACGCAGACTTTGGGCGGGCACGCAGGAGCAAGGGATAACTATGCAAAAACCATCCATGCTAATGATTCAAGGTGATCTGGACCGTATGCGCCATTCACGTGATTCCGCTCATCCGCTATCCACTATCAGTGCCATCCGTCATGGTGGTCCGTGGCTGCAGTCCATCACCTGGCTGGTCATCATCACCTTCACGATGCTGATTCTGGCGCCAACGGCCGAAGCCGTACATGCCGAGCTGGATCGTCCCCCCGCGCTGCCGCCGGCCACGGCCGAGGCGCAGTTCAGTGCGCACATGGTCGAGCTGACCGAGCGCGTCAAGCAGTGGCGCAGGGCGCTCGACCCGAACGGCTTTACCAAAATGCACGAGGCCGAACGCGGCCGTTCGGCACTGGCTAAGCTGCGCTCGGACCTGAGCGTGCTCGATCGCCAAGTGCGCGACAGCCTGGAGCAGAGCGCGGCCGCGCTGCAGTCGCGTGAAATCAGCACCGTCATTCTGGAACGCGAACAGGACACCGCCGCGCACTATGAACAGAAGTACGCTGAACTGGAACAACGGCTGGCCC
>JBCCHH010000221.1:0-3998 GCA_039028855.1 Pseudomonadota bacterium
ACTTTCTTAGCCTTATCGCCGAACAGTGGGGAGAACCGACGCGTGCGCTTTCAGACAATGCCATTCAGGATTTGCAGCAGCATAACTACAGCGGTAATGTTCGTGAGCTGTTTAATGTTTTACAGCGTGCTGTTACGCTTTGCGAGCAGGAGACGATCGATAGCGAAGATTTGCAGCTCGACCGAACTCAACTTAACTCTAACGGACCATTAAGCGGCAACCCAGAAGAGCATGGTCTGGATAACTACATGGGAAACATCGAAAAACGCATACTGGAAAGCGCGTTGAAGGATTCTCGCTATAACAAAACCGAAGCAGCACGACGCCTCGGTATCACGTTCAGATCTTTACGCTACAAACTGGATAAATACAGTATTGAATGACGGTGTTGTTAACGTTCATAAAAAAACCGGTAGATACCGGCTTTTTTATTCATTGAAATTGTACGCTTATTTAAGGATTGGAAAAAGCTGTGGTATCTGAATCACTATCATCGGCTTGATTGATCTGAGTCTCATTGGCTGTAACAGTCGCATCAACCTGCATCGTTGAACCATCGACCACTGATTCATCCACCGTATATAGAAGATTCAACGTCCGCGTCACCGTTGAACCGGCCGCAATGTTCGCCAAAGTCCAGTTGATGCCCTGACCATTGCTCCAGTTCGAATCATCCAAAGTACCTGCGCTTACAAAGACCGTACTTCTGGATATGCCGCTTGGGATCTGGTCTGTGAAATCCACCACTACATTTGAGGCGTCGGAAGGACCCATATTGTCAATGCTAACTACGTATGCAACCGTTTCACCAGACGATGCTGATGAAGGATCATTTATCTGTAAAACTAGATCAACCTCACGTTCAACCGAGGAACACTGCTGATGCACATCGTTTGACGTGTTGATGATTTGCTGATCTGCTGATACAACCGAACCGGTTACACAAACATCCGAACCGCTAGTGGCGTCCGGTTCAGCTGTAAATTGCAGGGTCGCTGTTGCATCAGAGCCAGCTGGGAAGCTAGGCATACTCCATTCATTGCTGGTTGCGTTATAGCTACCCGTGGAAGTAAAAACTAAACCCGATGCCACACCAGAAGGAAGCGATGAAGAAAGGTCAATTACGACATTGCTAGCATCGTTAAGAGAAATATTCTGTGCCGTAATCTGAAGCGCTATGTTATTCGGAGCCGAACCCGCGACTGCGCTTGCAGTACCTAGTCCATTCACTACAATATCCACTTGCGGTGGTGGTGGCGTTTCAAGACTGTCGGAGAAAACCGGCGTACCACCGGATGCGCATACCAATATCGCACATTGAGGTTCAGTACCTGCTGTGCAATTATTCACGCGCGCAGCGCTGGTTACGATATCTATTCGAGTTGGAGTGCCTATCGACTGAAAAATAGAACCATCATTTGCATCGATAACATAACGGCCAAGCAGATCGGCCTGACCATTCGGATTTTCTGTAGCGGTTCTATGGTCCAATTCAAGCACGAAATCACCCGGCTGCGGCTCAGGTAACGAGACTTGCGGCCCGTCCGGATTCAAAATACAACGCAGATCATCCCATTGAGTCTTGATAACCAATCGTGATTCGGAAGGAATAAAGGTAATTTCTGCAAATGTACTTTCGATCGGTACAATCTCGCCGTCCAGGTTCAACACCACCTGAGCCGAAGCGATAGACACAGGTGAAATCAACGCAGCACAAAGAAAAACCCGGATTTTAAGCAAAAAAGTATTCATAAATATTTTGTTAAATGTAATCAATAAGTTCCGACACTATTACTATTATCACATAGAACTGAAAAAAACGAAATACAGTTTGCTCGAATCGCCCAAATATAATGCTAACTTGTTTTTATCGCAAAGCAATCCATTTGCTTGCCGCATCGATTCACTTTTCCACAGCTGAATTGGTAGATAATCTAGACTCTGCCTACGACTGAAATAGCACTATTTATGTCTAGCTTATTGCATACGCTGGTTAAAAATTCCGTTAAGCCTGCTGAGAACATGCAATGGCTCTCAGCCCAAGTCAGCCGCATCGAACTGAGCGACGCGTATCAATGCGTGCGGCAGACCACCGAAAATCTGGTCAACGAACTCGGTGCCGAAGATCAAAACCTTCAGCCAATGGCCGAAGCCAGCCCCATCAAGTGGCATCGAGCACATACAAGCTGGTTTTTTGAGACCTTTATCCTTAATCGGCTGCAAAAAAGCTGGCGCTGGATTAATCCGATCTATTGCAAACTGTTCAACAGCTACTACAATGGTATTGGTCGACAGCATCCACGTGCGATGCGTTCGTTGATTTCACGCCCAGATCATGCCGGGGTAACGCAATACCGTCAGAAAATTGACCGGGCAATGCTTCATCTGATTGATTCGGTTGAAAAATCACTGTGGCCCGAATGCCACGATCTGGTTGTGCTGGGCCTGCAGCATGAGCAGCAGCATCAGGAATTGATGCTGACCGACTTCAAGACCAGCCTGCCTATGAATCCGTTGGCTCCCGCCTTAGGCCTGGCACCGGAAATAACTGTGACTGAGCCAAATTCTGTGGAGTGGCTTGAATTCGAAGACGGTCTGATCGAAATCGGTGCTGATGGCGATGATCCGGCTTTCTGCTTCGATAACGAAACACCACGCCATTCGGTATTCCTTAACTGTCCTTATGCGCTGGCCAGTCGACCGTCAAATTGTGAAGAGTTTCAGGCATTTATTGAAGACGGTGGATACCAGACGGCGAGTCTTTGGTTGGCCGATGGCTGGGCCTGGCTGCAGCAGCAATGCAGTAAGAGTCCGCTCTATTGGTATAAAAAAGACAATCGCTGGTATCACTATACGTTAGCCGGGCAACGCCCGGTGGATCCGGCAGCGCCGATTTGCCACTTGAGTTTTTATGAGGCGGCTGCGTTCTCCGAGTGGTCAGGGGCACGTCTACCCTCAGAGGCGGAGTGGGAAAACGCGGCTTGTGCGTACCCTGTTGAAGGGCATTTTGCCGACCGTCAGCGCTACCAGCCTGAATCGACCGACAGCCGATCGGGCACAGCAAAGCTGAAGCAGTTGTTCGGAAGCGTATGGGAGTGGACTCGGTCCAGCTACGCACCCTATCCCGGTTTTCGCGCCGCAAAAGGGGCGATTGGCGAATACAACGGCAAATTCATGGCCAATCAAATGGTGCTGCGAGGTGGCAGTTGCGCTACGCCGGCCGGCCATGTCCGAGCCAGCTATCGCAACTTTTTCTATCCTCAGGATCGCTGGCAATTCAGCGGCGTGCGTCTAGCACGCGATCTCAACTGAGCATTCGACTCAGTCATCTTCATCAACACCGATTTCCGATCCGGACCCAGATCATGTCTGATTCAAGCACGGCAGAACAACAAAACGACAATCCCTTTCTGAACGATGTATTGACTGGACTGGCACAGCAGCAGTCGGAAATTCCCTGCCAGTATCTTTATGACAAACGCGGCTCGGCGTTGTTTGAGCAGATTGGAGATACCCGTGAATACTATGTCACGAGGGCAGACCTGGCACTGCATCGTGAACATCTGCAGGCGATCGCTGACTGCATCGGTGATCAGGCACACATTATCGAATTTGGCTCAGGTGCAGGTCTCAAGACTCAGCTAATCCTGAGCGCAGCCCGACAGCCGCGCGCCTACACGCCGATTGAAATTTCAACTGAAACACTCACATCGTCGGTCAGCGCACTGCAACAGCGTTTTCCCAAGCTCGATATTCAACCCGTCAATGCCGACTACACGCGAGATATTCCGGACGAGATTCTTGATCTCAAGCCACCAGCCCGGCGCAGAGTCGTGTATTTTCCCGGCTCTACCATCAGCAATTTTTCACATGTGCAGGCACAGAATTTTCTAGCGCGTATACGCCATATGGTCGGCAGCGATGGCGGCGTCTTGATTGGCGTCGACTTAATCAAACCCAAAGCCGTACTGGAAGCGGCCTACGACGATGCCGCTGGC
>JBCCHH010000222.1:0-3964 GCA_039028855.1 Pseudomonadota bacterium
GTCGCTTTCGTTAGTGCCGGGCAGGTTTTAGAATAGCGTTGTAACTTTCTGCCGATGCAGCCGACATGAAATTTGTTTATGCTAGCCAATTGAACAACAAAGCTCGTGCAAGATGTACTTGCTGCCGCCGACAATAAAATAATACACACAATCCTGACTGAGGCTGCGCCCGGTCAACCGTATCACTAGGGAATACCATCATGACCATTCGCATCGTACTCGACCTGTCTGAAAACGATCTGGAGCATTTTCGTCATCTGGCCAAGCAGGCAATGGCAAACTCCGAACAGGAGCCGATTGAAAAAGTCATCGCTGGCGCACACGCCCTGGTCGAAGAGGTCAACGAAAAAGTCGCCTCCGACTTCATCCGCGATCGCATCGGTCAGATTCGTATACTGTGCGACATGCTGCAAGACCAAGGGTGGGGCATGCAGGAAGTTGGCCGTCGCCGCGTAAAAGCCGCACTGGCCTATTTCAACCAGCCCGAAGACCTGATTCCCGACCACCTGCCCGGTATTGGCTTCCTCGACGATGCGATCATGATCGAACTGCTGAGCCGCGAGCTCAAGCCAGAAATCGACGCCTATCGCGATTTCGTCGATTATCGTGCTACCGAAGCGCGTCGGCTCGGTAAGAGTCCGGATGAGTTGAACCGCGGCGATTATCTTGAAGCACGCCAGAAAGCCCTGTTATCACGGATGCGTCGCCGTCGTCGTGGCGGCCGTGGCGGTGGTGGCGGTGCCAAATCGCCATTTTCATTGTTTTGATTTGAATTTTTCAATGCCCGATGGTCTGTTCGGGCATTGAAAGCATCATTAGCTTTGCATTCGCATTATCTGCTGCCAAACATACTTTCGACGGCGACATCCATGGTTGATAATGTGGGTTTGATTTCGAATGCGCAAGAGACGCTAAAACAGGAAAATCATCGCACCATCAAAACCATCTGCAAATGCGGAATGCCATCCTCCAGATAAACATCAGAATCCACCACAAACCCGATCGAAGCATAAAATCTTTCAAGGTATTGCTGCGCCGAAATCCGAACCGGCACGCTGCCAAACCGATCTACAACGACATCCAATGCCCGCCTCATCAATACGCGGCCAAGCCCCAGACCGCGGCCGGATTCGACTGTCAACACCCGCCCAATGGCAACTTCATCGAACATATGCCCGGCCGGGAGGATTCGCGCATAAGCCAGAAGCGTAGCATCTGACTGATCCGAATCCAGGCACGATACATGCAGCGCTGCCCCATCCAGGCCGTCCAGCTCGGCATACGGACAATTCTGCTCCACCACAAACACCTCGACGCGCGCACGCAGGATTCGATACAGCTCATCGTTGCTCAATTCATCAAAGCGCTGCACACGCCAGTGCAATTGGCTCGGTATGATATCGAACTGGTCTGTACTTGAATTCATGTGTCGATTCGCTTGTCGCTTTTAACCGATCTTTCTCAGAATGAACATGCCCCTGCATCATATCCGCCTGGTTGCCGGAATTGAGATTCGTCCACCGGTCGAATCGGCCCGCTTCATGCTTGAGCACGATCAGGCGCGTCGGCTCAGCGAGCCGGTCGCAGACGATCTGGCCGCCTGCGTGCCGCAGGCGACGCAGGCGCATCTGTGCATCGTCGGTTCATTGTTTGAGCCTGGGCAAATCCTGAGCCCGAATCGGGCACCATGGAACGCAATGATCGAGGTCGGCCGTTTGAGTCAGACCTTTGAGCCGGGCGTGACCGCGATTGGTTGCCATCAAGGGAAAGCAGCGCGCGATGAACTGGCACCGTTCAATCGGCAACCTGACGGTTTGTTTCTGTGCCTGCCGCTGTTGCTCGGCCTCGACCACAGCCATGCCAGCGAACTGGAAACCGAGCTCGAAAAAACGCTGTTCGACCAGGGCGGGCTGAAACCGCCGAGTCTCGGCACCTTGCACGAATTGACTGGGCTGGAGCCTGTACACGGCCAGCTTATGACGCTGATCGATTTGATGGCGCTGACCAAGATGCAACTCGCTGCCGCCGGGCTGGATGCATTCTGGGCACCGGTCGAACATGCATTGCTGCAGCCCGAGCAGCCGTTCAACGGTGGACTTCCGGCCGAGTTGAACCTGCAATGGAGTACAGACCAGCAGCGCTTTGAGATCGAATTTCTGACCTTCGATCAAATGCAATCCAATGCCCAAGACTACGCGCTGTGGCTGCGCGCCTTTCGTCAGACCACGGCGTTGTTGGATACGCATTGGATCGACTGGCACTGTTCCAACCGCACCTGCCCGATCGAAGCCCAGCACCGTTGGCTGAGCGAAACCGGCGCAGCATCCCAGGGCGATCCCAGCCGGGTCTGGATTCAGCAGCTTGACGGGCCAGGTTTGGTGGCCTATACCACCATCGATCAAGGTCGTTTACGGCATTTTTATCCGTTGACCGGCAAGTCCGTCCGCGCGCTGCAGCAGCACTTTCTCGAACAGGGCAAAACCCTGTTACGCTCTAATCGCTTTCACGAACGCAACGGCCGCCTGATGGCACCCGAATAAACCAGACTGACGCATGAAAAAATCCGCCAAACAACACTACGACGATAATCCGATGGCCTACGTCGATGAATCGCCGATTCATGGCCGTGGCCTGTTCGCGCGCAAGAAAATCAAGGCCGAAGATTATATCGGCACCTATCAAGGTCCGGCTACACAGAAAGACGGCATGCATGTGCTGTGGTTGTGGAACGAGCAGAGTGGTCGCTGGGAAGGGATCAACGGCAGGAACGAAATGCGCTTTCTGAATCACTCAAACAAGCCTAACGCCGACTGGTGGGACGATGAGCTGTACGCCTTGCGCACGATCAAAAAAGGCGAAGAAATCACCTTCGATTACGGTGAAGACTGGGCCGATGACGAGTAAAACAAGAGAGTAAAATCGCATGAAAATCACTTCCTGGAACGTCAATTCGCTCAACGTCCGGCTCGATCAGGTGCTGGAGTGGATGCAGGCTAATGAGCCGGACGTGCTCGGCCTGCAGGAAACCAAGCTGACCGACGACAAATTTCCGCTCGATGCGTTTCGGGAAATCGGCTATCACGCCGAATTTTCCGGTCAGCCGACCTACAATGGCGTCGCGCTTTTGTCGCGCCAGCCCGGTAACGATATCGTGCGCAACATCCCCGCTTTCGACGACCCGCATAAACGCACCATCGCCGGCACGTTTAACGGCGTGCGCGTGATCAACCTGTATGTGGTCAACGGCAAAGCCGTCGGTGATGAAAAATACGACTGGAAACTACAATGGCTCGAAGCCGTTACGCGCTGGATTGGTCTAGAACGCAGCCAGCATGAACGACTGGCCGTGATCGGCGATTTCAATATCGCGCCCGACGATCGCGACGTGCACGACCCCGACGCCTGGAAAGATCAGATCCTGTGCAGCGAACCCGAACGCAAGGCCCTGCAGAACATTCTCGATCTCGGCCTGCACGACAGCTATCGATTTTTTGATCAACCCGAGCGCGAATATTCCTGGTACGACTATCGTCAGATGGCCTTCCGGCGCAAAATGGGCCTGCGCATTGATCTGTGTTTAGTTTCAGACGCGCTTAAAGATACTTGCGTTGCGAGTACGATCGACCTCGAGCCGAGACGAAACGAGCGGCCGTCCGACCATGCGCCAGTGACGGTTGAAGTAGCCTTGGATTCGTTTCGCTGAAGTACTTGCTTACTGCGGGTTGGTTGGGGATTCTGTCGATTCAGGCTGGCCGTTGTCGCGCACTAGCATGCGCGAGAACATAATGCCCAGCTCATACAGCGCCCAGACGGGCAGGGCCAGCAGCGTTTGTGAGATCACATCCGGCGGTGTGATCAGCATGGCGATAAAAAATACGCCGACGACGACATAGCCACGTGCCTTGGCCAGTGCTTCGGGCGTGACCAGGCCGGCTGCAACCAGCGCGACGGTAATCACGGGCAC
>JBCCHH010000223.1:0-3947 GCA_039028855.1 Pseudomonadota bacterium
CGGCCGGATAAGTTCTGACGCTACCATGGAAGTACTCAAGCCTGACCCGTCGGGAATTGAACGTGCCGTTGCGTTGTTGCGACAGGCTGAATTGGTCGCCTTTCCGACCGAAACGGTCTATGGCCTGGGTGCGGATGCCTCCCGACCTGAGGCAGTGGGCAAAATCTTTGCTGCAAAAGGTCGACCGGCTGATCATCCCTTGATCGTGCATCTGCCAGAAGCGGCTTCGATGACCGAATGGGTCATCGACATTCCAGGTGCAGCCTGGACGCTGGCCGAATGGTTCTGGCCCGGCCCGATGGCGCTGGTGCTGAATAAACAGGATCAGGTATCCGATCTGATCACTGGCGGGCAGGCCACGGTCGGGTTGCGTATACCCCAACATCCGGTAGCGCAGAGCTTGTTGCAGGCATTTGGCGGAGCTCTGGCCGCGCCCTCGGCCAATCGTTTCGGCCGAATCAGCCCAACCACCGCGCAGCATGTGCGGGACGAGTTTGCGCGAGTTGAACAGTCGACCGTTGCGGCGGTTATGGATGGTGGTCAATGCCCGGTTGGCGTCGAATCGAGCATTATTGACTTGAGTGGCGACCGGCCCAGGTTGCTAAGGCCTGGCATGATTTCAATTGCCCAGATAGAGCAGGTGCTGGGTGAATCCGTTGAGCAACCGGCCAGTCATGAAGGTCCGCGTAGTTCGGGTCGGCTCGCTTCGCACTACGCACCCACGACGGCGATGGCGGTGATGTCGATCGAAGCCATCAAAACCCGATTGAGTCAGTCTGATGCAAGAACAGCGGTGTTGGCGCTGCAGCCAGCAGGATCAACCCATGTGAGTCATCGCTGGCAGGTTATGCCGGGCGATCCACGGGCTTATGCACACAATCTGTATACCGAACTGCGCAGGCTGGATCAACAGCCGTTCGATCAAATCCTGGTTGAACAGCCGCCTCAAACCGCCGAGTGGACTGCAATTAATGATCGCCTGAAGCGAGCGGCTCATGATCACTCCTAGACGGCCAAACTTCAAGTTGTGGTTTTATACAGCCTGCTTACCACGCACCAACTTCATCACCTGACCCATATCCAGCGTCTGTGCCTGCTGCTCGATCTGCGGCAGGTACTGCGTCTGCATTTGCTTGGCCGGGGTCAGCAGGTCCTGGAACGTTTCGCGCAGCAGTTGTGTGCTCATGACGCGGCCGCCGGCGTAGTAGCGCTTTGCTAGTTGACCCAGGGCATAGGTGGTGGCGAACGAAAACGCCATGCCGGTCGCAGCCCGGCCCATTTTGCCGACGCCTTTACCGGCCGCACGCTTGAGCAGCCCACCGAGCAGTTTGCGGCCGAATTGCTCGAAATACTGCGAGGTCAGGCCGACGCCCGCCGCGGCGATGAATTCACGAATATGGCCCTGATCCAGCTCCACGCCGTAGCGCTTGCCGATGCGATAGACCATCTTGATCTGCAGCGGAATAATCGCCATTGATGCCCACGACTGCGGCAGCAACTCCAGCGCGCCGTTCAGGATCGAGTATTTCAGAATGGACTGATCCAGTTCGGCTTCGTCGACGCCGGGATGCGTGGAAACCGAAGGTGCAGCAGTTTCAGCCGATTGAGCGATGGTGGCCGCTGCGCCAGCCGCAACCACGGTCGGTGCGGCGGCTTCAGTCAACTCGACGACCTGTTCGGCTTCCTGTTCGATCTCGTTCGACTCGGCCGAGTCCATGCCCATCAGCGCTTTCAATTCATCGAGAAATGTACGCTCCGCATCCGACATGCGGCCGTCCGCATCGCACACGCCCACCGCCATTTCATAGGCCAGATGTTTTTCGCCAGCATCGGCCAGTCCCGCGACGGCATCGGCCAGACTGACCTTTTTCAGCAACACATCCTGATACAGTGCGCGCAGGTTGGTATCGCCCGAATCGCTGGCCAGCATCTCGGCAATGCGCCGGATTTCCTCGCGTTCGTGCTGATGCTTATCGCCGTCGGCAAACGCGGCGAACAGGGCAATGGTCAGAATGGCGCGATCTCGGGATTCACTCATGGCAACGGGCACTCAACGATGGATTTCAGCCTTTGTACATGGCGATGCCAATCGGGCTTTGCAAGCCGTTCAGGATTCCAGATCGGGCGTTGGAGATCAAATACCCAATGGTATACCGAGCATGAAAAAGCCGACCAGCAACGTCGTCCAGACCAGCAGAAACGCGATCGAGTAGGGCAGCATAATCAGCAGCATGTCGCCGAAACCCATATCCGGCCGATACTTGCGCATAAACGCCAAAATGACGCCGGCGTAGGCCATCATCGGCGTGATGATATTGGTCGACGAGTCGGCCACGCGGTACGCAGCGGCGACGAAATCGGGCGTCATGTTCGGGTTCACAAAGTACAGCATCGGCACGAAGATCGGCCCCAGCAGCATCCATTTCGAGGTCAGGCCGCCGATGAAGATGTTGATCACGGCCGTGGTCAGCACGAAACCGATCAGCAGCAGCACCGGAAACTGCTGCAGGCCCAGCGCCTGCAGAAACTCGGCACCGAGATAGGTAATCCACGTGCCGAGCCCGCTGTAACCGAGCAGGCCGAGGAAGTTGTAGGTGAAAAAGGTCAGCACCAGAATGTAGCCCATCGTGTTCATCTGCTCGGTCATGGCTTCGACCACATTCCACAGATTTTTAAACTTGCCGACGGCCACGCCGTAGAACAGACCGGTCACGACGAAGAACAGCGAAATCAGCAGGATGATGTTGTTCATGTACGGCCGAACCACAGTACCGCTTTCATTGGTAAATGCCGCCAGCGGACCCAGCGCCAGCCCGATAATCATCGCGAGCGCGACCAGTGTGCCTAGACCCGCTGCAAGCAAACCTCTGCGCTCCTCGTCGGTGACGGCATATTCGCCGGGGCTAATGTCGTCCGGTACCACAAAGTCACCGCCATCGAGCTTGGGCTCGACCAGCCAGCGGGTCACGAAAAAGCCGGTCGCGCTCAACACAAAGGTCGAAACAATGATGAACAGCCAGTGCATGGTGACCGGATTCAATGCCTCTCCGGCTGCATTGGTAAAAGGAATGCCCTGCGCCTCGGCAAACACCTGCGCATTCAGGCCGATAATCGCGTCAACCGGCCCGGGAATCAGATTGGCGCTGAAACCGGCCGACACGCCGGCAAAGGCCGCGGCCATGCCGATCAGCGGATTGCGACCCAGGCCGGCATACAGCAGCCCGGCCAGCGGAATCAGCACCAGATAACCGGCGTCGGTTGCGAGCGAGCTTACGATGCCGATAAAGATCAGCAGCAGCGGCAGAATCGACTGTGGCAGATAGGCACCCGCGCGCTTAATCAGTGCCCCGAACAGCCCCGACTGCTCGGCCACGCCAACGGCTAGGACTACGATCAAAATCACCCCGAGCACGCCGTTGCCGAACGCCAGCCAGTTGGCCAGCAATGCATTATCGAAAATCCACTGAACATGCTCGGATTCATGCATCCCCAGAATCTGGTGCTGCAGCGCCTCGCCCCCGGCGCTTGGCGTTTCAAACGTGTGACCGGCCATCAATACCGTCAGCACAAACGCCAG
Source organism: Pseudomonadota bacterium (assembly GCA_039028855.1). Classification (GTDB taxonomy): domain Bacteria; phylum Pseudomonadota; class Gammaproteobacteria; order Xanthomonadales; family Wenzhouxiangellaceae. Next base: position 3,578 of record JBCCHH010000223.1, read on the forward strand.
CGGATAAAAGGCCATAAAGATAATGACGGGGTCAGGAATGCGTTTACCCGCGCGCTCGACAAAGCGGGCGAAAGAGGAGCTGGAAGTTTGCATAAGCATTTTCTTATTCTGTGTTCTGACATGAGTATAGCGATGCGCTTGAGTTGGTGCGGCGCTGAAAAAAAATTCCGAACGCTCTGCTCAAAAACGTAGTGCTATGAATTGAAAAAATGATTCTTGACCTTTCTTCATTCACACGAAATTCGTGTACACTTAATTCGTGTCAATTTGGATATGAACAATGAAAAACGTAACCTTTACTGCCGATGAGCGACTAATCGAAGCGGCGCGTGAACGTGCCCGGTCTGAGGACACGACACTGAATGCCGAG